>JANOQL010000400.1:0-2113 GCA_031414835.1 Sphingomonadales bacterium
AGGCGGTCGACCACGGGCTTGTAATCGCGAAGATCGCTTTCAACGGCAATGTCGCCAAATTTGTAACGGTCACCTTCTTCAACGACATATGTCACGATGAAATCGCGCTTGTCGGGCGTGAGTTCATCGTGACCTATGTCGTTGAAGAAGGTGACCGTTACAAATTCGGCGACATTGCGGTGGAAAGCGATCTGCGCGATTACAAGCCGGTGGTTGACCGCCTCCCGATGAAAAAGGGTGAATTTTATAACGCCAAACTGGTCGAAGACACCATCGAGAGCCTGACTGAGGCTGCTGGTCTGTTCGGTTACGCCTTTGCCGAAGTGAACCCCGATTACGTACGCGATAAGGAAACGCTGACGATGGGCATCACTATGCGCATCGCCGATGCCCCGCGCGTGTATGTCGAACGGATCGACATCAACGGCAATACCCTGACGCAAGACAAGGTGGTGCGCCGCGAATTCCGCCTTGCCGAAGGCGATGCGTTCAACAGCATCCAGGTCAAGCGATCGGCAGACCGGATCAAATCATTGGGATTCTTTCAGGAGAATCTGGAGATTGAGCAGAAACCGGGTTCGGCGCCTGACCGGATCATCCTTGAAGCAAATGTTGAAGAAAAATCGACTGGCGAACTCCAGTTGTCGGCAGGGTTTTCATCGCTCGAACGGTTTATCGTCAACGCGTCGATCCGCCAGCGCAATTTCCGCGGCAAAGGGCAGGAACTGCGCGCGAGTGTCAATTATTCGCAATTCTCGCGGTCCGTTGAGCTCGGCTTTACCGAGCCCTATTTTCTCGATCGCAACATTGCGCTTGGCGGCGATATTTTCCGCCGCGATCTCAGCAGCTTCAATTTCGTCAACAACAGCCGGAATACCACCTATAGTCAGGTCACGACCGGATTTCAGATCCGCACCGGCATTCCGATCACTGAATTCTGGTCGGTCGCGGGGCGCTATGGGCTGAGTTATGACGATGTTGGCCTTGATCGTTCGCGTTTCTTCAACAACGGCGTGTGCGAACCGCTGCTCGCCGGACGGTTCCTGTGCGATGCCATCGGAAAGCGCACGACCTCTTCGCTCGGCTACAGCGTCGTATTCGATAATCTGAACAACCGTGCCCGCCCAAGCGGCGGCCAGCGGCTGGTATTCAGTCAGGATTTTGCCGGGCTTGGCGGCAGCGTCAAATATCTTCGCTCGACGATCAACGCCGCAAAATACTGGCGTCCGTTCGGGAATTTCGTGCTCTCGGCTTCAATCGAGGGCGGATATATTCTGCCGTTCAACAAGGATCGTGGTGTCGGGATCGACAAGGTCCGGCTGACTGACCGTTTCTTCCTTGGCGAGCCAGACTTCCGCGGCTTCGACATTCGCGGCGTTGGTCCGCGCGTGTTGCGCATCCCGTATGAAAATGGCGCGCTCAGCACTGACCGCCGCCGGATTCAGGATGATGCGATCGGTGGCCGTGCTTATTACAGAGGGCGGCTCGAACTTGAAGTGCCGCTCGGCTCGGGCGCGGCAGAACTGGGAATCCGCCCGTCGATCTTTATGGATGTCGGCGCGCTGTTCAAGGTGACGCGGCCTAATCTGACGTCAATTTCTACGTTCCCGCTTGACGCTACGGGCCAACCGACGATCCTTAATCTTCCGATCCTTGACGCGGCAGGCAATGCGCAGTGTATTGATGGCGGAAGCCAGATTGTTGTCCGTCCGGCAGGGGGATGCCCGGTCAATTTCATTGATTTCGTCAATCCGATTGCCCCGTTTGACGAACAATTCTTTGGCGACACGATCAAGCCGCGCCTCTCCGTTGGTGTTGGCTTCAACTGGAATTCGCCGTTCGGGCCATTCAGGATCGATATAGCCCGAGCTCTGCTAAAAGAGCCCGGGGATGATACCAAATTGTTCACTTTTAACGTAGGAACCCAATTCTGATGAAGATACTTTTGAAAGCCGCCATGCTTGCGGCAGCCCCCATTGCCATTGCCACGCCAACGCTCGTCGCGGCACAGGCCACATCGAATGTCGGCGTCGCCAACCTCGATGAAGCCGTACAGAAATCGAATGCCTATGTGGCAGCGATCGCGCAGATCCGCACGGCAATGAAGCCGCAG
>JANOQL010000401.1:0-2152 GCA_031414835.1 Sphingomonadales bacterium
ATGCCGCGCTTGGCACGATTCGCCTGTCCGCACCGTCCGACTTCGTTGCAGGCTGGGTGCGCAGCCACCATGGCGAACGGCTGTTGCATGTCTGGCGGGTTGTTCTGCCACAAGTCCGCTCGGTAGAGATCGAAGCGATTGCAGACGGGACCGTCCAGGTCTTGCCGCCGATCGCCCAAATTGTCGAAACGCCAGACATCGCGCCACTGCAACCGCCCAGTTTTACGTTCGATCCCCGGTTGACCTTCACGCGGTTCGTTACCGGACCGTCGAACAGCGTTGCTGCCAATGCCGCGCGCGCGTTAGCATCGTCGGCCATCATCCGCTTCAGCCCGCTGTATCTGCATTCGCAAACCGGTCAGGGCAAAACGCATCTGCTCCATGCGATCGGGCATGATTTTCTTGCCGCCAAGCCTGACGCGCAGGCGCTCTACATGTCGGCTGAGCGCTTCATGTTCGAATTTGTGAGTTCGATGCGCGCCCGCGACACGCTGGCGTTCAAAACACGGCTGCGCTCGGTCGATCTGCTGATGATTGATGATGTGCAGTTTATTGCCGGCAAGGAATCGACGCAGGAAGAATTCCTCCACACGGTCGATGAACTGATGGCCAATGGCAAACGGCTGGTGATCAGCGCGGATCGCCCGCCGCATGCATTGGACGGGGTCGAGGGCCGCATCCTGTCCCGGCTAACGCAGGGGCTGGTTGTCGATATTCAGCCAGCGGATTTTACCCTGAGACAGGCGATCCTGACATCGAAGGTGTCGCAAGTCGAAGGCGTCGTTGTGCCACCCGAAGTCATCGATTTGCTGGCTGCGCGGATCGTAACCAATGTTCGCGAACTCGAAGGCGCATTGAACCGGCTTGTCGCGTACGCAGGGCTAGCCTCGCGCGAGGTCACGCTCGACTATGCCGAAGAAGTCCTCGCCGATATGTTCCGCGCAAGCCGCCGGCGGATTACCATCGACGAAATCCAGCGCCGCGTTTCGGACCATTTCCGGATTCGCCATGCCGAAATGGTATCGGCACGCCGCGCACGCGAAGTGGCGCGACCGAGGCAGATCGCGATGTATCTGGCCAAGCAGCTGACCCCGCGCTCGTTACCCGAGATCGGGCGGCGCTTCGGCGGGCGCGATCACACCACCGTTATCCACGCCGTCCGCCAGATCGAGAAATTGCGCGCCGCCGATAGCGAACTCGATAACGACGTCCGCACGTTGATGCGCGTGCTTGAGGGCTGATGTTCTGCCGCTGTGACACGTCGCATCGACTCACCCGGCGCCTGGCCCTATGCTGGCCATGTTAACGGGGGAGTCTGCCTGATGCGTTTTATCCGTTCGGCCATCATTTCGGCTACCGCTTTTGCTGTTGCGCTGCCTGCTGCACCCGCCTTTGCCGGAGGCTGGGGTGGCACGAACATTTCTGCAGGCATCGGTTACGGTTCGGGCTATCGCGGGCATCGCGGACGCTGGCGGCATCGCGATCGGGTCGACGCAGGCGATGTCATAGCAGGGATTGCCATCGTTGGCGTGATTGCAGCAATTGCGGCATCAGCCTCGAAATCGAAACGGAACCGGCAAGACAGGGCTGATCGGTATCCGGACGATCGTGCCAGCGACCGGGGAATTGCCTCCGAAGACCAGGCCGTAGATGCGTGCGCCAATGCCGCCGAACGTCAGGGTGGAAATGCCGCAAGCGTTCGCGAGATTCTTGCGGTGGATCGCACCAGCGATGGCTGGGATGTTGAAGGCACGATCGAACAGCGTGACAATTGGCGAGACAAGGACGGCGATCGCCGCCGCTTCACGTGCGCGGTGCGGATGGGCGAGATCGAGAATATCTTCATCGATACTGGCGCTGTTGCCTCTCGCTGATCGGCGAACTTGTAAAAGCTGAACGCGCGCTGCCAACCTTATTCAGCGCCGCGACACGGCGGATCACGCAGACGTCTTGTGCGCACCGGGATGTAACCGGCGCACACAGGAGTAATATTATGCGTAACATGACCACAACCGCCACCATCGCGGCGACAACCGCGATGCTGTTTGTATCGACTGCAGCCGTTGCCCGCCCGGGCGATCGGTATCGTGGCCATGACGGGATCGATGCTGGCGACGTCATCGCAGGCGCGCTGATCATCGGCGGGATTGCT
>JANOQL010000402.1:0-6914 GCA_031414835.1 Sphingomonadales bacterium
ACTGACCGGGGCGCTCGCTGTAACGGGGCTGGCAGGTGGCCTTGCTGGCCTCGACCCCCCTCTCACCGATCGAGCGATCGGCCTTGTCGCAGGCTTTGGCGTGTTGTGGGCGATTGGCGCGCTCTACCGTCTGATCCGCAAGCGCGACGGGCTGGGCGGGGGCGATCCAAAGCTGCTCGGCGCCATCGGCGCGTGGCTTGGCTGGCAGGCACTGCCATTGGTGATTGTGGGCGCGAGTGCGATGGGGATCGGCTGGACGATCTGGCAGGTCGCGCGCGGCCGAACAGTTGCGGCAACCGACCGGCTCGCGCTTGGCGGGCTGATGGCGGCGGCGGCCTTCCCGCTATGGCTCGGGCAGGCGTGGCTTGCACAATAACACTGTCGCGGCCATGTGCTGCGCAACTTCACGGAAAAGGGACAGGGTCGATGGGCAAGGAAATCGAAGCCATTCAGGATATGGGCGCATGCCTTCTGGCGCAGCGTGCGGCATTCATGGCCGAACTGCCGGTGTCGGCCGCTGTCCGCAAAGACCGTCTCCAGCGCTGCATCGCGCTGCTGGTCGATCATGGCGAAGCGCTGTGCGATGCTGTGTCGGAAGATTTCGGCCATCGCAGCCGCGAACAATCGATGCTGACTGACATCACCGGCACCATCACCGCCACAAAAGGCGCAATCAAGCAGCTTGAAAGCTGGATGCGGCCTGAAAAACGCAAGGTCGATTTTCCGCTCAATCTGATGGGCGCGAAGGCTGCGGTCGAATATCAGCCCAAAGGCGTCATCGGCGTGATCGCGCCGTGGAATTTCCCCATCCAGCTGACCTTCGGGCCGCTTGCCGGGATTTTTGCCGCAGGCAATCGCGCAATGGTCAAATCATCCGAATTTACCCCGACCGTGGCGGCGAAGTTCGAAGAGATTGTGGGCACCTATTTTGCACCAGAAGAGCTGGCATTTTACAGCGGCGGGCCAGAGGTGGGGCAGGCGTTTGCCAAGCTGGCGTTCGATCACCTGATTTTCACCGGCGCAACAGGCGTGGGCAAGCACATCCTTCACGCCGCTGCCGATAATCTGGTGCCTGTCACGCTTGAACTTGGTGGCAAATCGCCAACGATCTTGGGGCGATCTGCGAACATCGAAAGCGCGACGCGCCGGATCGCGATGGGCAAGATGATGAATGCCGGGCAAATCTGCCTCGCGCCCGATTATCTGCTCGTGCCAAAGGAACAGGAAGCCGCCGTGATCGAAGGCGTGCGCAGCGCGGTGTCGGTCATGTATCCCAAGCTGCTCGACAATGACGATTATACCTCGGTCATCAACAGCCGCCACCGCGACCGGTTGCAAGGCTATATCGACGATGCCCGCGCCAAGGGCGGCGAAGTGATCGAGGTCAATCCCGGGAATGAGGATTTCGCAGCGTCGAACGGCAACAAGATGCCGCTCTACATCGTCCGCAACCCGACCGATGACATGACGGTGATGCAGGAAGAAATTTTCGGCCCCGTCCTCCCGGTCAAGACGTATGACCGCGTCGAAGAAGCGATTTCCTACGTCAACGCCAAGGATCGTCCGCTCGGCCTCTATTATTTTGGTGAAGATGCAGGCGAACAGCGCCAGGTGCTCGAACGCACGATTTCGGGCGGGGTCACGGTCAACGATGTGATCTTCCACGTCGCGATGGAAGATCTGCCGTTCGGCGGGATCGGGCCATCGGGGATGGGCAGCTATCACGGCGCTGACGGGTTCAAGACGTTCAGTCACGCCAAGAGCATCTATAAGCAGGCCAAGATCGATGTTGCAAAGCTGGCCGGAATGCTGCCGCCCTACACCGACAAGACCCGCAAGACGATTGCCTCTCAGTTCAAGAAATAGGCCAGTTCAGGAAATGATTACCGGCGGCGTCTTTGCAGCGGCACGATTGGAGCGATAGCGGCGGGTTCGGGTGCCGAAATTGCCGGGATCTTGCTCGGTCGCCCGAAGGTCGCGGCCAGCGCTTCGATGTGTTCGGCAGGCAGCGGGCGTGAAAACAGGAACCCCTGCAAGTGCGTGCAGCCCGCCTGTTGCATCGCCTGCATTTCCTGTTCGGTCTCGATGCCTTCGGCAACGATTTCGCGCCCCAAGATGCGCCCGAAATTCACGACGCCTTCGACCACCGCCAGCGCACGATCGGTGACGCTCAGTCCCTTGACGAAGCTGCGATCGATCTTGAGCTTGTCGAACGGGAAATCGCGCAGATAGGCAAGGCTTGAATAGCCCGTTCCGAAATCGTCGAGCGCGAGCGTGAAGCCATAGCTCTTGAGTTCGCGCAACACCCGCATCGTGCGTTCATCGCTCGACATCAGCACGCTTTCGGTGATTTCGATTGTGATGTTATGCGGCGAAATCCCGGCGCGCTGGGCAGGGCCGAGCAGGTCGGCAACGATGGTGGCCGACCGCAATTGTGCAGGCGAAATGTTGATCGCCGTGGTGATTCCGGGCCAGCGCTTGGCGTCTTCAATGGCTTGCACGATTACGAACCGCCCGAGATCGGCCATCAACCCAGCCTCTTCTGCCACAGTGATGAACACATCGGGTGGCACCTGACCGTGCGCTTCGCTGTTCCAGCGGACGAGGGCTTCGACCGATGTGATGGCACCTGTCGCGGCTTCGATGATCGGCTGATACACAAGCGACAATTCACCATCGGCGATTGCGCGTTTGAGATCGGTTTCGATGGCGTGTCGTTTTTCGACGCGTCCGGCCATTTCTGGAGTGAACAGCGTCGCCTTGCCGCGTCCGCTGGCTTTGGCATCGTAAAGCGCGATATCGGCGCGGCGGATGGCTTCGTCGAACGGGGTTGTGAATGTGGCGATGTTGATGCCCATCGAGGCCCCTGTTTCGATTTTATGTCCGGTCACATCGAATGGACCGGCAAAACAGGCGTCGATCAGATCGCCGAGCGCACCACCATCGGATGCCGCCGCCAGCGGTCGCAGGATCGCGAATTCATCGCCCCCCAGCCGCGCGAGCGTATCGCCAGCGGCAAGGATCGAGCGAAGCCGGCTGCCGACCGCGCGGATCAGCGCATCGCCAGCCTGATGGCCCAACGTGTCGTTAATGTCCTTGAAGCGGTCAAGATCGACACAGGCGATTGCCAGCGGCTGGTTGCCTGTGACCGGATCGGCAAAGTGGCTGCCGTAAATGCGTTCGAGCTGTCTGCGGTTCGGCAGCCCTGTCAGCATGTCATGATCGGCAAGAAAGCGCGATTCAGCCTCACGTTCGGCAAGCGACCGTGCCGACCCGATCAGGCGGGCGAACAAATACCCGATCATTCCCGTCGTCGCGATCAGCACCACCAGGATCAGCGGGATGAGATTGTAGAACAGGCTTCGGCCGGGATTGCCCGGCGTCCATTTCAACGCCCCCAGTGGCTTGCCGAAATCGCTTCTCAGGTCGAATTGCCCCTGCCTCGGGTCGCCGGGCTTGGCGAACGACAGATCGGGCATCAAGATCGATCCGCCGATATCGGACAGCACTTTGCCATTGATGTCGATGATCGAGACCAGCAGCTGCGGCTTCGCGGTGTTCAGGCGCATGTCCATCGACGGGGTAATCGACATAACAGATGCAAGCACGGGCTGGCCGCGATCCGACATGACAGCAGCAGCCCCCCGGCCATAACTGCGTTCGGTAATCTCGCTGGCTTCCCGCACGCTCTGCGTCAGCGTCTGGTCCTTGATGCGCGGGGATCGATCTGCGCCGCCGCGCACCTGATCGACAAGCGGAGCGATCAGCCGGGCATAGTGGTTCTGGACCCTGGGATCGAGCCGCGCGTCGTTCCCGAATCCGTAAATCGGATCGTCGTTCCGGTCGAGGACGAGGATGCGATCATGCGCGTAGGATGTGGTGACAAACACGCCGACTTCGACATCGAGCCAATCGGCATCCAGGGTTTCGGGCCGCGATTTCACGACCATATCGTCCCACCACGCTACGCTGCGCAATTCGCTGAGCGACTGGACGAGCCTGACGCTGAGTGCATTATCGGCAAGTTCGCGCTGCTTTTCGATCGCCGCACGATCCATGCTGTTCGCCGAGTAAACAAGCACATAGATAAGGAGCGTCGCGAGGCCCAGCAGCAACAACCCCATCGGCGCAATCAGGCGCCGGACCGTCGATACGGTATTGGATGGCAATGCTGGCTTCAAAATGTCCGATTCCGGATATTGTAACGCGACCTATGATCCATGAGCGGATCGGGTTAACAATTTGCCCATCGGCGGACAAAAGGCCGATGTCGGCATTCTACAAGCCCCTGTTCTGAAACGAAATCGGCGCCAGTTTGAACGCGCATCGCAGAGTCCGACGCAGACTCTTGGAATCGCTTAATTTTTCGTTTACCATAATTACTCTCGGTGACTGAAAGTCGCACAGCCTGGGGGAAAGACGATCATGTTGGGGGCGTTGGGAATCGCCGCGGCCGGCCTGCAGATTGCGGGATATTGGCTGTATATCAGCAATTTCATCAACGAGCGTATTCGGCCTAATGCCGCCTCGTTCCTGATGTTTTCGTACGGCACATCGCTGCTTGCCTTCCTCGAATGGCGCAACAATGCTGGCTGGCCGGTGCTGCTTTTGCCTGTCGCCTGTGCGGTTTTGGGGATCGTCGTCGCTGCAATGTGCCTCCGTCATGGGGCGACCGAACCGATCGACCGGTTCGAAGCCTTCGCGTTTTCAACCGATCTGTGGCTGACAATTGCGTATGCGTGGTTCGCGCTCGGATTAGGAGCAATGTGGGGAATGGGAACAGTCGATGCAGTCATCGCGCCGTTTCTGATCGTCACCAACCTGACCGCGATCACGTGCTTTGTTCCCATCGTGCGATCGACATGGCGTGAGCCGCACCGCGAACGGCCGGGGCCATGGATGACATGGACCATGGCGTATGTTTTGCTGGGCATCGCTACTTTTACCGCCGATCGCGGTGCCCATCCGACGCTGCTGCTCTATCCATTGCTCAACGCAGGGTTGCATGGCGCAGTCGCGCTATTGTCTTTGCGGCGCGCAGGCGGTGGGCTGATGTTCGCGTTCGGCCGCAGGCTTTATGTCGATTCAAGCGGAATCGAAGGCGTCGGCCTGTTCGCGGCACGGCCTTTCACCGAAGGCGCAATCCTGTCGCAGCTCAGCGGAACGCTGCATCGGCACCCGTCGCAAACCGATCCGAACTGGATCGGGATCGGTCCCGATACCTGGATCGAGGCCAGCCACCCCCTCCACCGGATCAACCACAGCTGCGCACCCAATGCGCGGCTCGGATCACGGCGCCGCGTGCTGGCGCTGCGTCCGATCCCGGCCGGCGAAGAAGTGACGATCGATTATTCGACCACCGAGTGCGACCCTTCGTGGCACATGACCTGCGGTTGCCGGACAGACGCTTGCCGCCAAGGGCTGTTCGCGATCCAGTTCAGTTTTCGTGAGGCACCCGAAGCTCCGTTGGCAACGCCGCTGATGCAGCGCATCTGGGCAAAGCGGCGCGTTCGTGCGCCCGAAACCCCGGCATTCGAGCAATTGGGCGATAATATCACCCGGCTGCCGGTTGCGCGGCAACGGTCGCGGAAATTCGCAGCGCCAACGCGCGTGGCGAGCTGAACCGGTAACGTCTTGTTTACCATGTCGGGTTAGCGGTGCGGCATGAGACTATCGATACCCCGCCTTTGCATGATTGCCGCCGCCACTGCCGCGATGCCTACGCTGGCGGTCGCAAAAGGGTCAGGCGGAGATGACACCGAAATCGTCGAAAGCGATTTCGATCTGTCATCGACCGTTTCTGTTGTTTCCGATTATCGCTTTCGCGGCATTTCGCTGTCGAACCGCAAGCCCGCCGTTCAGGCCTCGGTCGATCTCGAACACGCATCGGGGGTGTATGCAGGCGTCTGGGCGAGCAATATCGCCCGCTATGGCGGCGCGCGGGTCGAGGTGGATCTGAGCGCGGGCTGGCGCAAATCGCTCGGCCTCGTCGATCTCGATGTGGGCGGAATGGTGTATCTGTATCCGGGCGGCAACGGCGTCAATTATGGTGAGGTTTACGGCTTCATCGGGAAGACGATCGGCCCTGCCGAACTGCGCGCAGGCGCGATCTATGCCCCGAGCCAGAACAACATCGGTGATACCGACAATCTGTATCTGACCAGCGAAGCCCGCATTGGCGTGCCGGGAACGCCTGTCACGATGACAGGCAGCTTCGGCTATGAAGATGGTGCGTTCGGCGGGCCCGATGGTGACAAATGGGATTGGTCGTTGGGCGGCGAATATGTGTGGAAATCGGTCGCGATCGGTTTGCAATACGTCGATACCGATGTCCGCACGATCCACGATCCCGACAGGACGGGGAAAGCGGGCGTTGTCGCTTCGGCAAGCATCGAGTTTTAGCGGGCCAGCAATAGTCCCGCGAGCGCTGCACTCATCAGATTGGCAAGACTGCCCGCCAGCAGCGCTTTCAATCCCAGCTTCGCAATCGTTGCGCGCTGATTGGGGGCGAGGCCTCCCGTCACCGCGAGCTGGATCGCGATCGATGAGAAATTGGCAAAGCCGCAGAGCGCAAATGTGACGATGGCTACGGTTGCAGGGGCGAGTTCGGCCTTCACCTTCCCCAGATCGGCGAACGCCACAAATTCGTTGAGCACCAGCTTGGTTCCGAAAAATCCGCCAGCGCGCACCGCCTCGTCCCAAGGCACGTTGAGAAGGAACATGATCGGCGCGAACACATAGCCGAGGATTTGCTGAAATGAGAGTTCCGGAAACCCGAACCAAGCGCCGATCCCGCCAAGGATGCCATTGGCCAGTGCCACCAGCGCCACGAACGCGAGCACCATTGCGCCGACCGCGACCGCGAGCCGCACGCCGGTTTGCGCGCCTTCTGCGGCGGCCATGATGATGTTGGC
>JANOQL010000403.1:0-12011 GCA_031414835.1 Sphingomonadales bacterium
CAGCCTCTGGCTGTCCCAAAGCCTTCTCCGCGCCTCCGCGCCTCCGCGTGAATAGACTAAACCGCCTCTGCGCCTCTGCGCGAACCTCTTTTCAGCAGCCGCGCGCACCCACTTCCAATCAGGCTTCCAGCTCAACATCCCAGTAAAGCCAGTCGCGCCAGCTATCGTGGAGATAGTTTGGCGGGAAGCGTTTGCCCTGATCCTGCAGTTGCCAATTGGTCGGGCGGATCGGCGCGAGATGCAATTGCATATGCGCCTGCTTCGGCGTCCGCCCCCCTTTACGCAAATTGCACGGGCTACACGCAGTCGCGACATTTTCCCATGTCGTCCGTCCGCCTTGTGAGCGCGGGACGACGTGATCGAAAGTCAGATCCTTGGGGCTGCCGCAATATTGGCACGCGAACTTGTCACGCAGGAACAGGTTGAACCGCGTGAACGCCGGGTATTGCGATGGCTTCACATATTGCCGCAACGCGATGACAGACGGCAGCTTCATCGCGAAATTGGCGCTGTGCACTTCGCGCTGATATTCCTCGACGATGTCGACACGCTCCAAGAACACCGCCTTGATCGCGCTCTGCCATGGCCACAGCGACAAGGGATAATAGCTCAACGGTGTGTAATCGGCATTGAGGACAAGCGCCGGGCACCCTTCGGGGTGTCGGATCAGGTCAGGGTGGTACATGGCTTCACTCGTCCCCTCTTCACGCGCTGATGCCTGCGCCTTTTGGCGGCAGAGCATGACAGGCGCAAGACAGCATTTCTGATATGCCGGGGTCAAGTGCCGAAATGGCAATGGATATTGTGGACGTGGGCGAGCCTTGCCACGATATGCGGTGGCTATGTCGATCGTCACGCGCTTTGCCCCCAGCCCAACCGGGCCACTGCATCTGGGCCACGCCTATTCGGCGGCGCTGGCGCACAGGGCTGCGCGCGAAGCGGGCGGGCGGTTTCTTTTGCGGATCGAGGATATCGATGGCGGACGGTCGCGGCCCGAATTCGTTGAGGCGATCCTCGCCGATCTCGACTGGCTAGGACTGGTGATCGACGGGCCAGTGCTGATGCAATCGCAGCGGATCGATGCCTATGCAGCCGCTCTTGAGCAGCTCCGCACAATGGGCCTTGTCTACCGCTGCACGTGCACCCGCGCCGATCTGGCGCAGAGCCTTTCCGCGCCGCATGGAGACCTTCCACCGCCCTACGCAGGAACGTGTCGCGGACGATATGATGCCGATCCCGGACTCCAATTTGCGTGGCGGATCGACATGGCTAGGGCCGTGGCGATAACGGGTCCGCTCGATTGGGACGAACAGGGGGAACGGATCGCCGCTGACCCGTTGGCGCATGGCGATGTGATCCTCGCGCGCAAGGATGCGCCTGCCAGTTACCACCTCGCCGCAACGGTCGACGATGCGCATCAAAGGGTCACGACGATCGTCCGCGGACGCGATCTGCTGGCCGCGACTTCGTTGCACCGGCTGTTGCAAAGCCTGCTCGGGCTGCCCGAACCGCACTATCATCATCATGCGCTTATTGCCGGCCCCGATGGCAGACGCCTTGCCAAGCGCGACAATGCTGCTGCGCTCTCGACCCTGCGTAAAGCGGGCGTCGTCGGGGGTTTGCTCGCAGAAATGCTAGGGGACGCGCGGTTTCCAGTTGGATTTGGGCTGATCGACCCCTAAATGCAGTCGATGAACACATTCCTTATCATTCTTGTGGTCGCGCTGATGATCGCGACTGTCGTTGCCCTCGTTCGCGGTATCGTCGCTTTCCTCAAAACAACTGAGGAAGATCTGAAAAATCCGACAGGGCCGAATTCGTCGGCAGTGAAACAGAACAAGATGATGATGGCGCGTGTCGGATTTCAGGCCGCCGCGATTGTTATTGTGGTGATCCTCCTCCTCGCGTCGCGCAGCTAGGGTTATGGTCAAGCTCAACAAGATCTACACGCGCACCGGCGATGATGGCACGACCGGCCTTGTCGATGGATCGCGCATTGCCAAACACGATGCGTTGATGGCGGCAATCGGCGATGTCGATGAAACCAACAGCCTGATGGGCGTTGCCGCGCTTCATGCAGAGGGCGACATGCTGACGCAGCTGCGGACGATCCAGAACGATCTGTTCGATCTGGGAGCGGATCTGGCCACTCCCGATGCTGATCTTGGGTGGGAGCCATTGCGGATCGTTCCCAAACAGGTCGACCGGCTCGAAACCGAAATCGACGCGATGAACGATCATATTCCGCCGCTGACAAGCTTCATCCTGCCGGGTGGTAATCCGCTTGCCGCCGCGTTGCATGTCGCCCGCGCCACCGCCCGCCGTGCCGAACGCAGCGCCGCGCTGGCCGCGAGTACGCGGACATTGAGCGCGCCAGCACGCCAGTATCTCAACCGCCTGTCCGACTGGCTGTTCGTCGCCGCGCGCGCCGCCAATGCTAACGGTGCCGACGATATTCTGTGGGTGCCCGGCGCGTCGCGCTGAGATTTGTTGCGCTGCACAATCTGAACCGGTAAGCCGCGCCCTCGCTTTGCAGAAGGGCAGGCTATGAACATTTCGACAATCGGCGTCATTGGCGCAGGCCAGATGGGGATCGGCATTGCGCAGGTTTCGGCGCAGGCGGGATACACTGTGCTGCTCGGCGATCTCGATCTTGAGACGGCCGAAGGCGGCAAGGCGAAGATCGCCAAGGCCGTCGCGCGGCTGGTCGATCGCGAAAAAATGTCCGCTCCCGATGCCGATGCGTTGCTCAGCCGGATCGAACCGATCGATGGCAACAAGAAGTTTGCCACTTGCGATCTCGTCATCGAAGCCGCGACCGAGCGTGAAGACATCAAGCGCCGGATTTTTGATGGCCTGCGCAACATCCTCCGCGACGATGCGATTCTTGCGTCGAACACCTCGTCGATACCGATCACCCGCATGGCGCAGGCCGCCCCTGACGCGCGCCGCTTTATCGGGCTGCACTTTTTCAATCCGGTGCCGATCATGGGGCTGATCGAGATCATCCCCGGGCTGGCGACTGCAAAGGAAACCGTCGCGGCGGTCAGCAGCTATGCCGACAGTCTCAAGAAGGAAATCGTGACGGCGGAGGACGAGCCGGGTTTTGTCGTCAACCGCATCCTGCTCCCGATGATCAACGAGGCGGTGTTCGTGCTGGGCCAGGGAACCGCGAACATCCAGGATATCGACAAGGGCTGCCGCATCGGCCTCAACCATCCGATGGGGCCATTGGAACTCGCCGATTTCGTCGGGCTCGATACCTGCCTCGACATCATCATGGTGCTCTACAACACGACAGGTGACAGCAAATATCGCCCCGCGCCATTGCTGGTAAAGTATGTCGAAGCGGGCTGGCTCGGCCGCAAGACCAAGCGCGGGTTTTACGATTATACCGGCCCAGTGCCGGTGCCGACGCGGTGATGTTGACGGGTTAGCTAAGTCGGACTAAGTTCGCGTTATGACACAAGTGAACATGCACGAGGCAAAATCGAATCTTTCGCGTTTGGTCGAATCGCTTGAGTCGGGGCGCGAAAGCGAGGTCACCATCTCGCGCAATGGCCGCCCCATTGTAAAGATGACGCTGATCAAAGACGAAAAGCCGAAGCGCAAATTCGGTTTTGCCAAGGGGCGCTTTACATTCGATTATGAGGCATTTCAGGCGCTCGATAAGGACGTGCAGGCCTTGTTCGATGAAAGCATTGAAAACGATATCCGGCGCGGCTTTTGAAGCTCCTCCTTGATACACACATCATGCTGTGGTGGTCGCTCGGCGACGAGCAACTGGTAAAAGCCGGTCGGTCAATGATCGATGACGAAACCAATATCTGCCTCGTTAGCGTTGCGTCGCTCTGGGAATTTTCGATCAAAAGTGCGCTGGGTCGTGGGCTTCCTCCGGGCATCGACGCCGACCGCTACGTTGGGCTGATCGACGAAGCAGGCTTTCCCATCATCGACGTTCGCCGGACGCACGCGCTGGCTATCTCCGAACTTAATGCCATCCATGGCGATCCGTTTGATCGGCTTCTCGTTGCGCAAGCAAAGGTTGAGGGTTTCACTTTGCTCACTCATGACAAAACGCTCGCCGCCTATGGCGAATTCGTGATGGTGGTGTGAATGCCAGACAGCTTTGATCCTGCCACGCTCGATTTCTACGCAGCCGAAGCACCGGTTTACACAGCGAGCGGGAAGGACGGGATCAGCCGTCATCTCGAGGGCTTTCTCGAGCGGCTAAACCCAGGTGCACGGATTCTCGAACTCGGCTGTGGCGGGGGTCACGACGCCGCACACATGATCGCGCGTGGCTTTGCGCTCGATGCGACCGATGGCGTGGCCGAAATGGCGGCGAAGGCCGAGGCGCGGATTGGCCAGCCGGTGCGCGTGTTGAGGTTTGACGAACTCGACGCGGTTGCGATGTATGGCGCGGTGGTCGCCAACGCGTCATTGCTTCACGCCCCGCGCGATGGGCTTCCCGACATCCTCAACCGCGTCCATCGCGCTATCACACCCGGCGGCTGGCACTTGGCGAGCTACAAGGCGGGCGGCACCGAAGGCCGCGACCGGCTGGGGCGATATTTCAACTATCTCGCTCCCGATCAGGCCGACACGCTCTACCGCCAAGCCGCCGACTGGGCCTCAATCGAGATCGAAGAAGGGCTTGGCGGCGGCTATGATGGCGTTCAGGGTCCGTGGATCACCGTCACCGCGCAGACGTAGCTGCGGCATCGGCCTCGCGCACCGTTGCCAGATTGAGGCCGACGGTGCCGATCAGGATCAATGCCACGCACGCCAATTGCGCCATCGTCAGCGGCTGGCGGAATACCGCCCAGCCAATCCCGGCGATGGCAACGATCCCGACGCCCGACCAGATTGCATAAGCCACGCCGACCGGGATCGTCTTGAACGCAAATGCCAGCGCACCAAAGCACACCCAGTAACACGCCATCGCGCCGATCCCGAGGCCCCAGTGGGCAAATCCGTCCGACGCTTTGAGCAAGCTGGTGCCCGCAATCTCGAAGCCGATGGCCACGGCAAGGGCAAGCCACGCGGTCATGCGGCTCTCCCCTCACCTGCTTGCTGCATCCACACAGGCAGCGTCCCCACGTCATGGCCAAGTGCCCGATGCGCAGCGGTGGCATCGCGAATGAAGCCCCAGACGTCGGCGGAAAAACCGGGATCGGCCTGCCCCTCCCACGAAGGCATGTCCTGATACATGGCGAATGTGCCGTTCCACATTTGCGGTGTCGCGACTTTGGTGAAGGGTTCGAGCAAGCTCATCCATTCACGGACAAGGCCAAGCGCCGCGTCGCTCGCCGGATCGAGTGGCAATGCTGCGGTGACCCGATCGCCCAGTTCGCGCCACTTTTCCTGATACGCCTCGCCATCGAAGCCCGACTGTTCCTCGAACCCATCCATCGACGCCTGCCATTCGGCCTGTTGTTTGGGCGTATAATATTTGTCGATCACGCCCTTCCAGGCCTGTTGATCGTTGCTCATCACGGTGTCTCCATCTCGTATCAGCGAGCAAAGCGTCGCGGCATCGAGCGGCTCGCCTCGGCCGATGCGGGACAATGCAGTATCGATCAGCGCGGTGGCCTCGGCGATTTCGGACGCCTGCTGCGCCAGCCGTTCGCGCTGCGCGGTCAGCAATCCGGCCAGATCGACCGGCTTGCTGTCGAACAGCCGCTTGATGTCACCAAGACTCAGCCCTGCGCGTTTCAGCGCCACGATCCGGTGGACGCGTTCGAGGTCTCCCGGCCCGAACAGCCGCCGTCCGGCAGCGGTGCGCAACGGACTGACCAGACCGCGCGCTTCATAAAACCGCAGCGCGCGCGACGTCAGGCCTGTGCGGCGGACGACTTCATCGATGGTCAACACGTCTTCCATGAATCGCGGTGTAGCGGTTGACGCTGGGTCAACTGCAAGCGGTTTTTTGCTTCTCCCCTCCCGCAGGCGGGAGGGGTTAGGGGTGGGCAAGGACGCGGCAGTCCGCCTGGACAACCCACCCGCGGCCCCTCCCGCAGGCAGGAGGGGAGAAGAGTGAGGCAAACCCTCTGCTTGCAATTGCCCCGCCCCGCTGCAAATTGCCAACCCAAAGGGGTCTGCCATGCCACGTTCATTGTTCGTATTTGCGATTTTTTATGGCGGCATGGTCCCGCTCGGCGGATTTCTGGGGGCCAAGCAGGCGGCGATCGGTCCGCTGACCGTCGAGGCGGGCATCTTTCCCTTCCTGACGCTGATTGCCGTTTCAAGCGCGATTGCCGAACTCCACGGCCGCGATGTTGCCAACCGGCTGGTGCGCTATGGCTTCATCCCGCTGGTCATCGCGATCTTCCTCGCGTTCTTCGTCCTGCAATTGCCGACCGATCCTGAGATGTATGAACCCGCAAAGGCGGCGTTTCCGATCATCGTCGGGCAAAGCTGGCGGCTGATGGCGGCGGGCATTCTCGCTTACGGCGTGTCGGTGTCGCTCAATGTCTGGCTGTTCGACCGGATGGGCGGCGGGACTGGGCGCTTTGCAGGGCTGCGCGGGTTTGCTGCCGCCGCCTTGTCGCAGATTATCGACACGCTGATCTTCATCACCGTCTCGTTCTACGGCGTCCGCCCGATCATGGACCTGATGATCGGCCAGATGATCGCCAAGATCGTGCTGTCGGCGGTGATGGTGCCGCTGATCATCAAGCTGGTGGTCGCGATCGGTCGCAACCTTGACCTCAAGGACGCCAGCGCATAGCGGCGCGGGCATCATGGCCTCCACCCACAGCATCGACGCGCTGACCCGCGCCGAAGTCCTCACCGAAGCGCTGCCCTATATGCAGCGGTTTGCGGGCAAGACCTTCGTCGTCAAATATGGCGGCCACGCGATGGGCGACGCGGACGCCGCGCATGATTTTGCCGAAGATGTCGTGTTGTTGAAGGCGGTGGGGATCAACGTCGTCGTCGTCCATGGCGGCGGGCCGCAGATCGGGCGGATGCTCAAGCAACTTGGCATCGAATCGACCTTTGTGGGCGGCTTGCGCGTCACTGATCGCGAAACCGCGAAGATCGCCGAAATGGTGCTGTCAGGCGCGATCAACAAGGAAATCGTCGGCTGGATCGCCAAGGCGGGCGGCCGCGCGGTCGGCCTGTCGGGCAAGGATGCAGGCCTTGTTATCGCAGCAAAGATCGAAGGCCGCGAAGCCGATCCCAATCGCGGAATCGAACGCAAGGTCGATCTGGGCTTCGTCGGCGAACCGGTGAGCGTCGATCCCGCTATCTTGCGCACCGTGTCTGAAAGCGGCGGCATTCCCGTGATCGCGCCGATCGCCCCCGATGCCGAGGGCGATACGCTCAATATCAACGCCGATACGATGGCCGGCGCGATTGCCGCCGAACTCAATGCCGAACGGCTGTTTTTGCTGACCGACGTGGCAGGCGTGCTCGACAAGACGGGCAATCTCGTCCCCGATCTCGATCCGGCAGGGGTTGCCGCGTTGCAGGCCGATGGCACGATCAGCGGCGGGATGATTCCCAAGCTCGAAACCTGCGTCTCGGCGGTTCAAAGCGGGGTCGAAGCTGCCGTCATCCTCGACGGGCGCGTTCCGCATGCTATGCTGATTGAAATTTTCACAAAGAGCGGCGCTGGAACGTTAGTGCATCGATAAGCGGTCGCTTTGCTAGATTGAAACTCTTTGCTAGTAACGCCACATGGCAACTATGATCGACACGCTTCAAACTGCGCGAACCTTCGAAGCGGCAGGCTTTGCCAAGCCACAGGCAGAGTCGTTGGCGTCGGCGATTGCCGAAGCCGCGAGCGTTTCGCGCGAGGATCTGGCGACCAAGGATTTCGTCAGGATAGAAATTGCAACAGTCCGGGCCGACCTCGCCAATGTCCGCAATGATCTCATCCGCTGGGTTATCGGGTCACAGGTCGCGCTTGTCGTATTTCTGGTTGCGCTGTCTAATTTCACCCGGGCTTTCAACTAGCCTCGTATTCACCCGAACGTCCGGAGTCGCATCCCCATGAATATGCTGGTCGGTATCATCGGCTATCTGCTCTATCTGTTGAGCATCGTCATCATCGTGCAGTTCGTGATGTCGATCTTGATTTCGTTCAACGTGATCAACACCCATAACCAGTTTGTCAGCGGGCTGTGGACCGCGGTCGAGAAGATGACTGAGCCGATCTACCGCCCGATCCGCAAGATTTTGCCCGATCTTGGCCCGATCGACTTTTCTCCGATGGTGGTGCTGATCCTGATCAACATCCTGACCGGCTATGTCCTTCCGGCGCTCGTCACGCCCAACTATTGATGGCGGCGCAGAGGATTGACGGCAAGGCATTCGCCGCTGGATTGCGCGCGCGGATTGCCGAAGATGTAGGTGCGTTCGTTGCCGAACATGGCCGCAAGCCCGGCCTCGCGGTGGTGCTGGTGGGAGACGATCCGGCGAGCCGCGTCTATGTCGCCAACAAGGGCAAGCAAACCGTCGAAGTCGGGATGGCGAGCGTTGAACATCGCCTGCCCGCCGACACACCACAGGCCGATCTGATCGCGCTGGTGCAGGCGCTCAATGCCGATGACGGCGTCGATGGCATCCTTGTGCAATTGCCGCTTCCGAAACATCTCGATGATCTCGCGGTGATCGAGACCATCGATCCTGACAAGGATGTCGATGGCCTCCATGTGGTCAGCGCCGGACGGCTGGCGAGCGGGCTTCCGGGGCTGGTCAGCTGCACGCCCTTGGGCTGCATGATGCTGATCCGCGATGTGCTGGGGGACGATCTGTCGGGCAAAAGCGCGGTAGTCATCGGGCGGTCGATCCTCGTCGGCAAGCCCGTCGCGCAGCTGCTCCTCGCCGCCAATTGCACCGTGACTATCGCGCACAGCCGGACACACGATCTGCCTGCGGTGGTCCGAAAGGCCGATATCGTCGTGGCCGCAGTCGGCAGACCCGAGATGGTCAAGGCCGACTGGATCAAGCCCGGCGCGTGCGTGATCGATGTCGGCATCAACCGCGTGCCATCAGGTGACGACGGCAAGACGCGGCTGGTCGGCGATGTCGCTTATGCCGAAGTTGCCGAGATCGCAGGCAGCCTCACCCCCGTCCCCGGTGGCGTCGGCCCGATGACGATTGCCTGTTTGCTTTACAATACGTTGCAGGCCGCGCGGATGCGGGTCGCGAAATGATCCTTGCGCTTGCCATCGCAACGGCCTCGCCGATAGCGGCAACACCGCGGCTGTCGGTTTCGGGAGAATTCTGTTTACGCCTGAAAAGCGACACGGACGATGCGAAGCGATATCGTTCCATTTGCGAGATTCTGGCCGAGGAGCGGGCGTTCGCCGCGCTTGCCGCAGAAAAGGGCCAATGGACTGCGTTCCGCGCGACTGCCGCGCCAGATAGCGCGATGTTCGTTCCCAAGAAGGTGGACGCGCCGCAATGGCTTGCCGGCAGAGCTGACCCGCAAGTCAGCGTGCGCTGGCAGCCGCATCGGGTTTTTGCATCATGCGATGGCACGACCGGCGTCACATGGCGCGCAGCGCAATGGCCCGATGGCAGCCATGGCCGCTTCATGACCATCTGGCAGCGGCAGGCCGATGGCGGTTGGAAATGGGTGCTCGATGTCGGCGGACTGGTCGGCGCTCCGTTGATCGCCCCGCGCGAACCCGATCTCCTGGTCGCAAACTGCGAACGCGGCAATCCGCCGCAGCGCGACCCGATACCGGTGGAAAAAGGCGGAAGTTCGCCCGATCAGTCGCTGAGCTGGTTCGTCGCTGTCGATCCGCAGGGCAAGGGCAATATATCGATCCATGGCTGGAACGGGCGCTGGTTTCAGCAACTCAGCAGCGACACAATGCCAATCGGGACGAAGCCTTAGCCTGAGCTTTGTCGGGCAATAGG
Source organism: Sphingomonadales bacterium (assembly GCA_031414835.1). GTDB lineage: Bacteria > Pseudomonadota > Alphaproteobacteria > Sphingomonadales > Sphingomonadaceae > Aquisediminimonas. Next base: position 9,880 of record JANOQL010000403.1, read on the forward strand.
TTTTCAATCGCGACTGGAATTGCAATGGCTGGCCCAGTTCGGCAAAGCAGGACCGGCAATTGTTGCTGCGCAAGGAACCATCATGGCCGCATCGGTATTCGAAGCTCGTGCCGATCTGCTGCGCAACGGCCCGATCCTGTCGACCTTGCTCAGGCTCAGCCTGCCCAATCTTCTGGCCCTGCTCTCCGCAGCCATCGTATCGATTGCCGAAACTGCTTATGTCGGTGCACTCGGGGTTCCCGCACTTGGTGGCATCGCGCTGGTGTTTCCGATCTTCATGCTGATGCAGATGCTGTCGGCAGGCGCGATGGGTGGCACGGTGTCAGGTGCGGTCAGTCGCGCGCTCGGCAGCGGCGATACGGCGCGGGCGGACGCGGTCGTGCTGTGCACCTTTGCCATTGCTCTCAGCCTCGGCGGTCTATTCACGCTGATCGTGCGGCTGTTTGGAGATGAGATTTATCGCCTGCTCGGCGGCTCGGGGGCGGTTCTGGCCGAAGCGATGGCCTATTCGCACATCGCCGCGTTCGCCATTGTCGCGATCTGGATCAGCAATTTGATGGCGGCGGTCGTGCGGGGTTCGGGCGTCATGGCGATCCCGTCATCGATCCAGCTGGGCGCGGGCGTGGTTCAGGTGATCGTTGGCGGCACGCTGGGTCTGGGGATCGGCCCGTTTCCGCAGCTGGGGATGGCAGGCGTGGCTTGGGGGCTGCTGTTCGCCTTTTCCGCGTCGGCGATCTTCATGCTGGTCTATTTGCAGTCGGCCCGCGCGCGGTTGCGGTTGCGCTGGGACAGTCGATTGCTGCGCACCGATATTCTGAAGGACATTTTCAGGATTGGCGCAGTGGCGATGCTGTCTCCGCTGTTTTCGGTGTCGACGATCCTGATCCTGACCGGGCTCGTTGCGCGCTTCGGGGCCGATGCGCTGGCGGGGTTCGGAATCGGCGTGCGGCTTGAATTTCTGCTGATCCCGATTGCCTTTTCAGTGGGCGTTGCGTGCGTGCCGATGGTCGGTGTGGCGATCGGCGGCGGCGACGTGCCCCGCGCGCGGCAGGTCGCGTGGACGGCGGGCGGGCTGGCTGGGGCCGTTCTGGCAGGGCTTGGGCTGATCGCGGTGGCTGCGCCGGGGCTGTGGGTCGATATGTTCACCGACAACCCCGTCGTGCGCGAAGCCGGATATGCGTATCTGCGGGTGGCAGGCTTTGCCTACGGCTTTTTCGGGCTTGGCCTTTGCCTGTATTTCGCATCGCAAGGCGCTGGCCGCGTCGGCGGCGCGATCACCGCACAAGCGTTGCGATTTGGCTTCGTGCTGGCGGGCGGACTGGCACTGGTGCAGGCCGCAGCGCCGCTGTCAGCGATCTTCATCCTTTCGGCGCTATCAATGGCGGTGATGGGGCTCAGCACCGCACTGTTTCTCAAGCTGGCGCGCTGGTAACTGGATTTGGCGGCGCATACCGCCTAACGGCCAGACATGGTCGAACTTTTCATCTCTGCACTTGTCACCTTTTTCGTCGTGATCGACCCGCCTGGATGCGCGCCGATTTTTGCCAGCCTGACTGCAACTGCGCCTGCCGCAGCACGGCGGAGCATGGCCATCCGCTCAGTGCTGGTCGCGGCGGGTATCCTGCTGTTCTTTGCGGTGCTGGGCGAAGATCTGCTCGGCGCGATGGGGATCAGCCTCGATGCCTTCCGGATTGCAGGCGGGATCATGCTGTTTCTGATCGCGCTCGATATGGTGTTTGAAAAGCGCACAGAACGCCGCGAAAACCGCGCGGAAGGCGTCAAGGCAAACGAAGCGCATGACGATGTCTCGATCTTTCCGATGGCCATCCCGATGATTGCAGGGCCGGGATCGATTGCCTCTGTCATGCTGCTCACCTCGCGCGCCAATGGCACGCCCGAAAGCCTGATCGTGCTTGGCGCTTTGGCGACGGTGCTTGCCGGCACGATGCTCGCGCTGCTGCTCGCAGGGCCGTTGATGAAGGCGTTGGGCTACAAGATGGAGGCGATGATCACGCGGCTGCTGGGGGTGATCCTCGCGGCATTGGCGGCGCAATTTGTGGTCGATGGGATCAAGGCGTCGTTTGGATAAGGTAGGGTAAGGGGTTCACGCCAAGCCGCAAAGCCGCCAAGGC
>JANOQL010000404.1:0-7263 GCA_031414835.1 Sphingomonadales bacterium
ACCGCCTTTGAACACATCTGATGCGACGAATTCCATGAACTCATCGATCGTGAAACGCGCAGGGGTTTCCCCCGGCGGGAGCTTGAAGGTGACGTCGTTCATGTCATAATCTTATCATGCAACGGTGCCACCGCGCCAGTCACTTTTGCCACCAGCCCGAGCTGTTCGCGGCGGTTCCAGCGCCAGACCATGAGGATGCTGACGACAGCGAGCCCGGTTGCAAGCCCAGTCCAGATGCCAGCGCCCTGCCAGTTCTGGCTGAACGCGAGCCATGCGCCAAGCCCCATGCCAATTGCCCAATATCCGATTCCGGCAAAGACCATCGGCACGCGCGTATCCTGAAGCCCGCGCAACATGCCCGCGCCCACGACTTGCGCACCATCAAAAATCTGGAACACGGCCCCGATCAGCAGAAACGATACCCCAAGCTGGATCACGCGGGCGTTGGCGGGATCGGCTGCATCGATAAAAATGCCGATCAGCATTTCGGGAATCAGCACCATCGCCAGGGCCATGAGCGCCATGAACCCGACCCCGAGCACAAATGCCGTCCAGCCTGCGCGCGTTATCCCGTCACGATCGCCGCCGCCAAAGGCCAGCCCTACGCGCACCGTTGCGGCTTGCGCGAGCCCCATCGGCACCATGAACGTCAGCGCAGCGAGCTGTAGCGCAATCGCGTGCGCTGCAACCGATGCCTCATCGATCAACCCCATCAAATAAATCGCGAAACTGAACACCGTGCCTTCGAAGCCCAATGTGACTGCGATCGGCAGTCCAAGTGCCCAGATTGCGCGATACCGGCCCCAGTCCGGTCTCCACCAGTTGCCGAACAGCCGGTAGCGGGCGAACGGACGCTGTGTTGCGATAACAAGTCCCAGCCCTATGACCATCACCGTCCAGGTGATACTCGTTGCGATCCCACTGCCGATTATGCCGAGCGCTGGCACACCAAAAGCGCCGAAGATCAGCACCCAACCAAGGCCTGCGTTCATCACGACCGCCACCGCGCTGACTGCCAGAATCCAGCCCGGGCGTTCGAGCGCTGCAAAAAAATGCCGCATCGCCTGAAAGATCAGGAATGGCATCATCGACCACATATAACCTTTGAGAAACAGCGATGCACTTGCCGCAAGATCGGGCTTTTGCCCCAGCGCTAGCATGATCGGCTCTGCATTCCACAACAGCAGCCACGATGGGATCGTGACGCTGATCGCGACCCAGACCGACTGACGGAACGTCCGCCGGAGATCGCGGACGGCGTAGCGGTTGCGCCCGAGTTCGGCAGCCATCAGAGGAGAGGCGGCGAGCACAAGGCCGATGCAAAAGATCGTCAATGCCATATTGAGATTGATCGCCAACGCCGACGCCGCAAGCGCATGCGCTGACAACCGCCCCATCAAAACAACGTCAGTGGCATGGATCAGCGCCATCGTCAGATTGGCAAGGATCAGCGGCCACGCGAGCGCCAGCATCGCACGAAGCTCATCGCGCCAGCTTGCCCGTGTTAAACCCTGCCCCACCGCAATCCCCGCGAAATTCAGCCGATAAGGTTAGTCGCTGCACCTCCGAACTGCCACCCCCATCGCCACTTCGCACCCGTCTGTGGCGTTTGGGCAACAAACAGCGGCGTTGTGTAACCTTCGTGAAGCTGAGGACGAACCGCGCCAGCATGAAAGGTTGCGCATGTCCGAATGTCACTTTGCTGCTACGGCCCTGTTGAATGCGGACAAGCGACAGCGATTTGGCGCAACTGATGGCGCGTGCCCAAGCGGGAGATGCGGCGTCCTATCGCGCCCTTTTGACGGCGTGCCAAACTTGGCTTGCGCGCTATTATCGCGGTCGGATTGCGCCGCACATGATCGATGATCTGGTGCAGGACACGATGATCTCGATGCACGCCAAGCGCGCGACATTCGATCCCGACCGTGCGTTCCTGCCGTGGCTTGCGGCGATTGCGCGCTTCCGCTGGATAGACCAGCTGCGGCGCGGCTATCGCGCCGATGAAACCGAACTGCCCGATACGCTGTCGGTCGGTCCGCACGACGATGAAGTCGGCGCGCGGATCGGGATCGGGCGACTGCTAGCCCTGCTGCCCAATGGACAGGCAGAAGTGCTGCGACTGATCAAGATCGAGGGGCTGAGCGTTGCCGAGGCGTCGGCAGCCACGGGCCAATCCGAATCGCTGGTCAAGGTCAATGTGCATCGCGGGCTCAAGCGGCTCGCATCCCTATGTGAAAGCGAATGACAATGAATTCTCCTGCGACAATCGACGCGCTGGTCGCCGGTTTGCGGCCTGTAACCCCCGTCAGGCCGCGCAACGGCATCGGGCTGATGCTGGTGGCAGCTGCTCTCGTGAGCGTTGTTGCTGCATGGCGTTATGGAGTGCGCGCTGACATTGCTGCCGGGTCGCCACATCCGATGGTCGTGCTGCGGCTTGGCACACTGCTGCTGCTGGGGCTGGCAACAGGGCTTGCGGCAATCGCCTCGGCGCGTCCGGCGGTCGGCATATCGCGGTCGGGGTGGCAATGGGTATTGGCAGGGGTGCTGGTTTTCCCATTGGCAGCGTTGATTGCGATGGCGTGGAACGGGTCTGCTGTGGCCATGGCACTAGCGCCCGATTATGGAATCGCATGTTTGCGCATCAGTCTGGCGTCGGCGCTGTTCGTCGGTGGTGCGCTGACGGTCTGGTTGCGCCAAGGTGCGAGCGTTAACCCAAGGCGCACAGGATGGTTGACCGGGCTTGCTGCGGGAAGCTTCGGGACATTTGCCTACGCGCTTCACTGCCCGATGACGAATATCGTGTATATCGGCGTCTGGTATACAGCTGCGGTGGGGATCGCAGCACTTGCCGGGCGGGCGATCGTCCCACCACTGTTGCGCTGGTGATGCCCCTCGCCTAACGCCGGGAGGTGTTCCCTCCCGCCGGAAAAATGCGATGAAATTGCTCAAAAGTGCGTGGCGCTTGCTCGTCGGCGTCAAGGATGCGCTGGCGCTGTTGTTCCTGCTGGTGTTCTTTGGCGCTTGTTTTGCAGTGTTGTCGTTCAGTCCGAGTGCTGGCGACGCGCGCGGCGGGGCGCTTCTGGCGCGGCTCGATGGCAGCCTTGTCGAGCAGGCTGAGGCAGCCGATCCGTTCGCGGTGTTGAGCGGGCGGGTTCCGGTGATCGCACAGCACCAGACGCGCGATGTGATCCACGCGCTGCGCACTGCTGCAACAGATGATGGCATCAAGGCGGTTGCACTCGATCTCGATTCCTTCCTCGGTGGTGGACAGGTGGCATTGCAGGATGTCGCCGCTGCGATCGACGAGGTGAAGGCCGCGAAGAAACCCGTGCTGGCGTTCGCGACTGCCTATTCGGATGATTCCTACCTGCTCGCCGCCCATGCGACCGAAATCTGGCTCGATCCGATGGGGGCGGTGTTTATCGCAGGGCCGGGCGGATCGCAGCCCTATTTCAAGGGTCTTCTCGACCGGTTCGGCGTCAACGTTCGCGTGTTCAAGGCAGGCCAGTTCAAATCGGCAGTCGAGCCGTTCACGCAAGCGCGCGCATCGGATCAGGCGCGTGAAGCCAACACGGCGCTTGCCAAGGCCATCTGGGACGATTGGCAGGCGCATGTGAAGACGGCGCGGCCCAAGGCCAATTTTGCTGCGATGATCGCCAATCCGGCAGCTGCCGCGAATGGCAAGACACTCGCCGAAAGTGCCGCTGCGCTGGGGTTGGTCGATAAAGTCGCCGACCGCACAGCATTTGCGCAACGCGTCGCGGCACTGGTCGGTAGCGACACCAGCAAGGGCGCAAGCGATTTCAACCGCACCGATCTTTCGGCGTATATCGTCGCCAACCCCGTTGCGACGATGAGCGGCAATATCGGCATCGTCACCGTTGCAGGCGAAATCATCGACGGCGAAGCACCCGCTGGCACGTCAGGCGGAGACACGCTGGTCCGCCACATCACTCAGGCTGCGACTGATGATAGCATCAAAGCCTTGGTTGTCCGCGTCGATTCCCCCGGGGGATCGGCAACGGCGTCCGAACACGTCCGGGCCGCACTCGAACAGGTGCGCAAAGCGGGAAAGCCTGTGATCGTGTCGATGGCCAATGTTGCGGCATCGGGCGGATACTGGATCGCGATGGGCGGTGACAAGGTGTTCGCCGAACCCGGCACGATCACCGGTTCGATCGGCGTGTTTGCGATCCTGCCGACCTTGGAACGCACCGCTGGCCAATACGGTATCACCAGTGACGGCGTGCGCACCACGCCCTTGTCTGGCCAGCCCGATCTGCTCGGCGGCCTGTCGCCAGAAACCGAAGCGCTGATCCAGACGGGCATTGGCAACGTGTATGCGCGGTTCCTCAACCTCGTTTCGACTGCACGCAAGCTGCCCGTCGCGCGGGTCGATGAAATTGCGCAGGGCCGTGTGTGGGATGGCGGATCGGCGCGTCAATTGGGGTTGGTCGATGCGTTTGGTTCGCTCGATGAGGCTGTGGCCGAAGCCGCCAAACGCGCGAAGATCGATACCGATGATGTCTCCCGCATCTGGATCGAGGATGCCCCAAGCCTGTGGTCGGCATTTCTGACGGCGCCACAGGCCAGCGCACCGCGCGATGCCGTCAGCCTGATGGCGTGGCGCGGGCAAGTGCGCGCCGCAACCGCGATGCACACCGCGCTCGGCATTGCGCGCGGTCCGGCGGCGCAAGTGCGCTGCCTCGAATGCCCTGCAACGACATACCGCCTTGCGCCGCAAACCCTTTTCGACAGGATTTTCCGATGATCGAACTCCGCGCAGCAACGGCTGCCGACGCCGACCATATCACGCATATCTACGCGCCTTATGTCGTGACCAATGCTGTCTCGTTCGAAGAAAAAGTGCCAAACGCCCGCGAGATGAAGGCACGAATGACGGCGCACAAAGGCATTTACCCATGGATTGTCGCGGTGCAGCCGGGTTCCGATGTCGTGCTGGGATATGGCTATGCCAAGCCGTATCGCGGCGGAGAGGCGTATCGCTTTACCGTCGAAGTCGCGGTGTATGCAGGTGCTGACCTCGAAGGACAGGGGCTGCGACGCTCGATCCTCGCCGCGCTTGCAGAAACGCTAACGATGCAGAATTTCACGCAAGCTATCGTCACGCTGACAACGCCGAATGACAAGCTGATCCAGCTTTACGAAGCCGCCGGATTCCGCCGGGCGGGCCATGTCCGCGAGGTCTGTTACAAGAACGGTCAGTGGAACGATGTTGGCGTGTGGCAGCGCGAACTGGCCGAAGCCGGATCGCCGCCCGATGAGGTGGTGGCGTTTGCCAGCGTCGGGGTTGTGAGGGGCTAGACCTTCAGCATCAGGTGGCTTGCCCCGCCCGCGCGGCGTTCCCGGCAATGCCATCGGCGATCGTATCAACCAGCGCGACGGGTAGATCGTGGCCCATGCCGGGGATCAGCTTCAGTTCGGCACCAGCGATGTGCGCTGCGGTATCTTCGGCAGCCGCCGCCGGCACCAGCGGATCGTCAGTGCCATGAATGACAAGCGTTGGCGCGGTAATCTTGGCCAGTCGTTTGCGCCTGTCACCATCGGCGATGATCGCCGCAATCTGCCGCGAAAAGCCGGTAGGCGAAAAGCTGCGGTCGAAATTGCGTGTTACGCTGTCGCGCAACCGTGTTTCGTCGGCGGGATATCCCGGGCTGCCAACCACGCGCGCCGCCATCATGCCGAAATCGATCATCGCGGCGCGGTCTGTCGATTTGGGTCGGTTGACCAGAACTTTCATCGCTGCGGGCTTCGCGCGTGGCAGGCGGCGATTGCCCGTCGAAGACATGATCGAGGTCAGGCTCAACACGCGGTCCGGATGCGAAAAGCCGATATGCTGCGCGATCATGCCGCCCATTGAAACACCGACGATATGCGCCTTCGCGATAGCAAGCGCATCCATCAGCCCGACTGCATCGTTTGCCATATCGCCGAGCGAATAGGGCGCGCGCAGGCTGAATCCGAACAGCGATTTCAGTGCCATTGCCCGGATATTCGGCACGCCTTTTTCAACGAACTTCGTTGATAGCCCGATATCGCGATTATCGTAACGAATGACGCGAAACCCGCGCGCCACCAGCGCATCGACAAGCTCGACCGGCCACAGCGTCAATTGCCCGCCAAGCCCCATCACCAGCAGCACAACCGGCGCGCCCGGATCGCCACGATCTTCATATTCGATCTCGATGCCATTGGCGGGTATTGCGGGCATGGACGCTCCTTGGAAAATTAAAGGACTGTCATACCCGGTCGATCACGATGCGCAATTCCCCTGCTCGCGCATCCGCAGATAGCCGAGCACGGCGCGGGTCGCCTCAGCTTCGGCAAGATCGAGCTGGGGTGGTGACAAATTTGCCCACGCATCGACGACCCCGCGCACCAGTGGAGGAAGCGTGCGCGCGGCATCGTCAGGATCGACACATCCGATTTCGCCAGCGAAGCGATCAAGCAGCCCGGTAACAAGCGCCCCACCCTGTTCGAGATAGCCCCCGATCCGGTCATCCATTGGCAAGCGCAATTCTTCGTGATCGATTGCGGAAGCCAGCAGCGGGTCATCATGATGATGCTGCATTGCTGCCCGCACCAACGCGCGGACAGCCGATTCCAACGATGCGTCAGATGCCAACGCCGAAATGGCCATCGCGACTGACGCGACTTGCCGCGCCTGTTGACGCTCGATCAGCGCCGCCATCAATCCATCCTTCGACGCGAAATACTGATACAGGCTGCCGATACTCACCCCTGCGCGTTCGGCCACGGCGTTCGTCGTGAATCCGGCAAGTCCATGCGACCCGATAACCTGAGCCGATGCTTCGAGGATGGCCTCGACTGTTGCGTGCGCTCGCCCCTGAAATGGCCGTTTTCTGGGATTTAGCGTCACGAACTCTCCCGATCGGCAAATGCGAGTATGCGATGTGAGGGTTTGCTCATATTATTGATGTCGTCAACCCGGAGCATCGTTCATGGCCGACACACCACAGCGCACTGGCGGCATTTCCGCATTTTACGCCAATGACTATCGTCCCGATCACAATAATGCTGCCAATATCGCGATGCACATGCTGGGGACACTTGCCGGGCTCGCGCTGCTGACCGCGAGCTCCACGATCATATCAGGCTGGTGGGCGCTGCTTTTCCCGATCGTTCACGCAGCACCGGGTCTGATCGGCCACCGGCTGTTCGAGCGAAACGAAAGCGTGGGCGATGTCCGGGTTTTCCGGAACGACTATCCAGCGTGGTGGT
>JANOQL010000405.1:0-3205 GCA_031414835.1 Sphingomonadales bacterium
CACCACCGGCAATTGCGACCGTGGCACCGGCAACACGCCGCAAAATTCGCAGTGGATGACGGGAATCGGCGTTCCCCAGTACCGCTGGCGGCTGACGCCCCAATCGCGCAGCCGGTATTGCGTCTGGCCTTCGCCCCAATCTTCGGCCTCGGCCCTGGCGATGACAGCCGCCTTGGCATCATCGATGCTCATCCCATCGAGCCAGCGCGAATTCACGATTGGCCCCGGACCGGTATAGGCAAGATCGCTGTGAAATTCCGACCCTGTGTGGTCACCATCGGCAACGACGCGATGGACGGGCAGATCATATTTGCGCGCGAAATCGAGATCGCGCTGATCGTGCGCGGGGCAGCCGAAAATTGCACCGGTGCCATAATCCATCAGCACGAAATTGGCCACAAAGACCGGCAGATGGAGTGCGGGATCGAGCGGATGTTCGACGCTGAGTCCGGTGTTGAAGCCCAGCTTTTCGGCAGTTTCGATCTCGGCGGCGGTCGTCCCGCCCTTCCGGCAATGCGCGATGAAATCCTGCAACCGTGGTGCGTTGGTGGCAAGGTCTGCCGCCAATGGATGCTCTGCGGCAATCGCGACGAAACTTGCGCCGAACATCGTGTCGGGCCGCGTCGTGAACACGTCGATGCTGTCGTGCGATCCGACCAAGCGGAAGCTGCATTTCAGCCCCTTCGACTTGCCGATCCAGTTTTCCTGCATCGTGCGGACCTTGTCGGGCCATTTGTCGAGGCTGCCTAAGCCTTCGAGCAGTTCTTCGGCAAAATCGGTGATCTTCAAGAACCACTGGTTGAGCTTCTTCTTCTCAACCAGTGCGCCCGATCGCCAGCCGCGCCCGTCGATCACCTGTTCATTGGCGAGCACGGTCATATCGACCGGATCCCAGTTGACGCTCGATTCCTTGCGGTAAACCAGCCCAGCTTTGAGGAAGTCGAGGAACAGCGCCTGTTCATGCCCGTAATAGTCAGGCTCGCACGTCGAAAGTTCGCGGCTCCAGTCGATGGCGAGGCCAAGCCGTTTCAACTGCGCGCGCATCGCGTCGATATTGGCGCGGGTCCATTCGCCCGGATGCACTTTCTTTTCGATTGCGGCGTTTTCGGCCGGCATCCCGAACGCATCCCATCCCATCGGGTGAAGCACGGCATGCCCTGTCATCGCCTTGAAGCGCGCGACGACATCGCCCATCGTGTAATTGCGGACATGCCCCATGTGAATCCGCCCGCTGGGGTAGGGAAACATTTCGAGCACATAGGATTTGGGGCGCGGATCGCTGGCGGGCGGAGCGTTGAAGATGCTGGCCTCGTCCCAGGCGGCCTGCCATTTAGGATCGGCTGCAAACGGATTGAATCGGGAAGCCATTGCCGCAAAAACACCCTTCGCGTCTTCGCTTCTTCGCGCGAACCCTTGCACAGTTCCCCGCGTCAGGATGTTTCAAAAAAAGAGTTTCGCGCGAAGACGCGAAGACGCGAAGGAACAGAAACCGTCTAATTACCCGCCGATGGCGCTGCGGCGCAGGTCGCGCGCTTTGGTGAGGATGATTTCCTCAAGCTTCTGGACGGTTGCAGCCTGAACCGGCGCATCGATCCATTGTCCTGCCTGCGAGACCTGACGGCTGGCGGCCACGCGCAGCGCATCTGCGCGCAAATCCTGATCGAGGATCGACACGGTGAGCTTCATCCGCTCGGTCGGTGTCGATGGATTGGCATACCAGTCGGTCACGATCACGCCGCCATTGGCATCGGCCTGGACGAGCGGCATGAAGCTGACGGTATCGAGCGACGCGCGCCACAAATAGGCGTTGACGCCGATCTGCGTGACTTTGGAGGCTGCCAGATCGACTTTCCGCGGCGCATCGTCATCGCCGCCTCCACGAAAAACCGAACAGCCTGACAAGACAAGCCCTGTAGCAACAAGTGACGCAAGCGGAACGAGACGCGGCATAGTGAACCCCGGAGATTTCAGGAAACTGACCAAAGCGTTAGACCGATGACGCCCACGTCGCAAGGCTTTCGCGGCAGAGTGGCAATCGTGCTGTTGACTTCATGTCACACAGGTTGGGGAATCGGACTCTTGGTGCTGGCATTCGGTCGCGTTTATGCCTAGTTTCAGCATGGCAGGGAGCATGACTCGCACAATGAACGCGAAAAAGGCAGGTTTGGCAGGAATGGGAGTGGCGGCGCTGGCCGTGCTCGCTTTTGCCATGCCCGCTTTCGGCGCGCCCGATGGCAAGATGCGGACATTGATTGCCGAAGGCCGTTCGGGCTTTGGCGGCTTTACTCCTGCCGCTGCCGATCCACGGCTCGCTGCTGCATTGTCGCGGGCGGGTGTGCCATCGAGCCAGCTGCGCTTCACGCCTGTGGCGGCAATCGGCAAGAATCGTGCTGTTACCGTTGCCGTCCGCGCGCGCCGGGGAAGCGCGGTTGCCCCGACAATTGCCACGGCATCTGTGGGAACCGTCGGGTTTGCCCCTGTTGCTTACGATCTTGGCGTCGGCGTTGGCTGGAAGCGGTTTGCGCTGACGGGCGATGTCCGCAAGGTTGATACCGCACTGGCACCGGGCAGCCGCAACGCTGCGGACGTCGCGATCAGTTATAACGCGCCGAAATGGTCGACTCGGGTTCAGGTTGCGGCAGATCGTCCGGTTGGCAACGCACCGCGCACGATCGTTGGTGGCGATTCGGTGTCGTTCGATGTCGGCGGGGCGTATCGCATCACGCGCAATCTCGATGTGACGGCGGGTGTGCGCTATCGTTCGGAAAACAACCGGCTCGACAGGCTCGAGGATAACCGCCGCGATAGCCAGGCGGTCTATGTCGGCACTGCGTTCCGCTTCTGACGCATAAGGCCGTCGATTGCGGCCCATCCATATATATTGAATGCCGCAAGGCTCCGGGCGCGCGGGGCTGTCATGCCGCCGAGTGCAATGATGGGCAGACGGCATCCCCTTGTCAGCAATCCGAAACGGACCCGTCCAAGCGGACTTCCCCCCTTGTGCGATCGCGTTGCAAACACCGGCGAGACAAACAGCAGCTTTGCGCCCGCGCGTTCGGCAGCGATGGCTTCGGGAATCGAGTGGCCAGGCGCCGTGATGCAACCGCGCCTTCGGCCATGCGTTGTTCCACCAATGGTGACGATATGGCGTCGTGCCCGCGCGGCCTTTTGCACCTGCCTCAGCAGCGCCGCACGCTGGTGGCGA
>JANOQL010000406.1:0-1921 GCA_031414835.1 Sphingomonadales bacterium
TCCGCAATTTCATGCTCAACGTGATGGACGTGCCTGCTTCGCTTCTCGCGCGCTGCGGCGGGCCGGGCCCGTTTTTCCCGATTTCCGAACAATTGTTTGCAGCGCAAGGCGAATGGCTGGCCAAGGCGCAGGCGATCACTCCCGCCGAACAGCAGGCCTGGTCTAGCCTCCAGCCGGAACAGCTGTCCCCGTTATTGGCAACGAAACTCGGCCTCGACAGCTTTGTGCAGGCGCGCGGCATCAGTTCTGAAAAGGCGAAAGCGTGCCTCGGTGATCGCAAGGCAATCGATCAGCTGGGTGAAATCACGCAGCGGGCACAGACCGAATTCAGCGTGACGGGAACGCCGACGTTTGTTCTCAATGGCAAGACCGTACCCAATGTTGCCGACTGGAAAACGCTAGAGCCGGTGCTTAAAGACGCAGGCGCTTAACGCGCTCTGCTGGGGAGGGGAGCGCATTTGCGGATCAGACGGCTGACATTGAGCGGGTTCAAGAGCTTCGTCGAACCGGCAGAGCTGCGGATCGAACCCGGCTTGACCGGCATTGTCGGCCCCAATGGTTGCGGCAAATCGAACCTTTTGGAAGCGATCCGCTGGGTGATGGGCGAAGGATCGGCGAAGTCTTTGCGTGGCGGCGCGATGGACGATGTGATCTTTGCAGGCACGGCCACCCGCCCCAGTCGCGAGTTTGCCGAAGTTGTCATCTCGGCCGAGCATGATGCCGCAAATGACGCCAGAAACGACAATGATCGCGATCTTGAAATCGTCCGCCGGATCGAACGCGGGGCGGGATCGGCATATCGGATCAATGGCCGCGATGCGCGTGCCAAGGATGTGGCGCTCATCTTTGCCGATTCGGCAACCGGCGCACATTCGCCTGCTTTGGTCAGTCAGGGGCGGATCGGGTCGATCATTGCCGCAAAGCCCGCTGACAGGCGTGCGATGCTTGAGGAAGCGGCGGGGATTTCAGGGCTGCATGTTCGCAGAAAAGATGCCGAAATCCGGCTGCGGGCTACGGCTGCCAATCTTGAACGTATCGATGCCATGCTTGCCGATATGGAGGTGCGCGGATCGGCGCTCCGGAGGCAGGCCAAAGCCGCCGAACGCTACCGCAAGCTGTCCGAAGAGATCCGGGTTGCCGAAGCGCGTCTGATCTATGCCCGCTGGCGCGATGCCGCGTCCGCCGCCGAAAAGGCCCGCGCCGAAGCGCAAGATGCCGATGCCGGGGTCGCGCGGGCAAGCGAGGCGCAACGTGCTGCGGCAGCGTGGCAAGCACAGGCGGTCGCAACGCTCGCCGAACTCCGCGTCACAGCACAGGCGGCGCGCGACGCATCGAGCGCTGCGGGCCACGCGCTTGCGACACTGACCGCCGAGCGTGCCAGCCTCGAACGGCGCATCGCCGAACTCAGAGGGCAGGCAGAGCGGCTTGCTGCTGACAGAACCCGCGAAGGACAGCTCGCACGCGACGCCGCCGACGCACTCGAGCGGTTGCATGAAGAGGGGAAACTGCTGGCAACGCGCATTGCCGATGCAGAAGGCCGCAGGCCCGAATTGGCACGGCAGGTCAATCTGGCTGAAACAGCGGCAAAGGACGGCGAAGTTGCGCTCGCAAAAGCTCTGGCGGCGCAGGCACGCGAACAGGCCGAAATCCGCGTCGCCGACGCCGCTGTAGCAGCGGCTGCTGCGCGCCTTCAGCGTGCCGAGCGTGAGCGTTTGGCTGTGAACGACGCGCTGGCCGCCATTGGTGACGACATGCCGTTGCAGTCGGCACGCGATACTGCCGTTATGGCAATTGCCGCAGCCGAGGCCGATGGTGTTGCAGCACTGGCCGCCATTGCTGCTGCTGACATGGGCCGTGACGATGCCGCGTCATTGCGCGATGCCGCTGAAACCATTGTCGCCACAAAGCAGGCGCATCTGGC
>JANOQL010000407.1:0-12638 GCA_031414835.1 Sphingomonadales bacterium
TCAGCGGCCAGTTGCGATCGCTGGAGGGCACCGCGCGCGTGTTCCGCGCCAACGTCTTCACGCGCGGTCAGCAGGGGCTGAACGCCAATTTCAACCGCTACCGCGTATCGACCGACGGCCAGAACGAACAGGAAGTCGATACGCAGAATGTGTCGGGCCGGATCACTTGGGATACCGGCCCTGTCACGCTCGTTTCGGTCACAAGTTACTGGTCGGGCGATGCGACCTCGGTCGGCGACGTCGATGGCGGGTTCGGGGCGAACTTTCTCCCGCCAAACCTGACTGGTCCCGGAGTCATTCCCTTCACCGCCGAAACCCGCGACACCGTGCCGAGCCTCAAGCAGTTCACGCAAGAATTGCGGCTCGAATCGAACGGCGATGGCCCGGTCAGTTATCAGGCGGGGTTGTTTTATTTCGACGAAAGCCTGTCGATCCGCAGCGATAACTATTCGACGCTCGGCGATCCCAACAATGCGACAGGTGGCATCAACATCATCGTCGCGCAGCGCCAGAAGTCGAAGGCCTATGGCGTGTTCGGTTCGCTGACATACCAGCTGTCGGACCAGTTCAGCGTGACCGGCGGCGTGCGCTATAATGACGACAAGCGTCGCTTCACTGCCGTGCGCAGCCGCGACACGCAGTTCCCGAACTTCCTCCAGAATCCGCTTGGCACCGTCAGCCGCCGGACGCAGGACGATAACATCACCTGGGACGTTTCAGCGACCTACAAGGCCAGCGACGATGTGAATCTCTATGCCAAAGTCGCACGCGGGTATCGCGCGCCGTCGATCCAGGGCCGCATCCTGTTTCCGCCCGCCACGGCAACCCCACTCGAATCGGGCGTGACGATCGGCGATTCAGAAACGATCACGTCTTACGAAGCCGGGATCAAATCGGCCTTTCTTGATGGCCGCGCGCGGTTCAACCTCAACGGCTTTTACTATGATCTCAAGGATGCACAGCTCACCGCGGTCGGCGGCGGGGTCAATGCCAACCGGCTGATCAACGCCAACAAGGTGCGCGGCTATGGCTTCGAGGCCGATCTCGAAATCAAGCCGACCGACGCGCTGCTGCTGACAGCGGGGTTGAGCTACAACAATACCAGCATCCGTGACCGCAATCTGACGACGGCGGCGTGCGGCGCAGTGCGGGTCGATACCTTCCCCAACGTGTCGCTGTGCACCCCGCTCGATCCGGTCGTGGTGGCGGCAGCGCCGTTTTCGCCCGCGATCGTCAACATCAACGGGAACAGCCTGCCACAAGCGCCGCGCTGGATCGCCAACTGGACCGCGCGGTACGGGTTCCCGGTGGGCGATGGTGAAATCTACGCTTATACCGACTGGGCGTACCGGTCGAAAATCAACTTCTTCCTGTATGAATCGGTTGAGTTTCAGGACAAGCGCATGCTCGAAGGCGGGTTGCGGCTGGGTTATCAGACCGACAGCTTCGATGTGGCGGGCTTCGTTCGCAACATCACCAAGGATACCTCGGCGGTCGGCGGAATCGATTTCAACAACCTGACCGGCTTCGTCAATGAGCCGCGCATCTGGGGTATCGAGGCCGGGTTTAAGTTCTAGCAGTGGGCCAAAGGGGGCAGTCCACCGGTTGCCCCCGCTTCGTCTTGCCGTATTACTTGAATAATACAGTCATTGCAGCTATATGCCGTCTTGTTACGAACAGAGGAGCATTGCCTTGGCCAGCCAGGTTCAGGACGCCACGATTACGCTGACTGCGCCCGATCCGGTCGCGCCGATTGCGCTCGACAAGGCCGCAGGGCTGGTGCCGATTGACGATGCGAAGAAATCCGCGCTCGAGGCTAAGGCCGAAGCGTTCGTTGAAGAACTCGCAGCGCTCGACGCAGCCTCTCCCGAATTCGGCAAAAAGGTTGATCAGCTGGTCAATATGGGCCGCAAGGAAATTGCCGAAGCCTCGGGCCAGTCGAACCGGTTTCTTGACCGCCCCGTCCGCGCGATGGACCGCGATACCGGCGTCGGGGCAGATCTTGCCGAATTGCGGCGCACCATCGAAGACCTCGACCCGGGCAAGAAAGACAATCTGTTTACCCGAAAAAAGCTGTTCGGGATCATTCCCTATGGCAACAATCTTCGCGACTATTTCGACAGCTATAAATCTTCGCAAGGGCATATCTCGTCGATCCTGTCGCATCTGGCGTCGGGCAAGGACGAACTGCTCAAGGATAATGCCGCGATCGATGTCGAGCGCACCAACTTGTGGGCGGCGATGGGGCGGCTCGAACAGATGGTGCATGTCGCCAAGGCGCTCGATGCCAAGCTCGAAGCCAAATCGGCTGACATTGAACTCGCCGACCCGGCCAAGGCGAAGGCGATGCGCGAAAGTGCATTGTTTCATACCCGCCAGCGCGTCCAGGATCTGCTGACGCAAATGGCGGTGACGGTGCAGGGCTATTTGGCACTCGATCTGGTCAAGAAGAACAACGTCGAACTGATCAAGGGGGTCGACCGCGCCTCGACCACCACCGTTGCGGCGTTGCGGACGGCTGTAACTGTGGCACAAGCACTCGTGGGGCAGAAACTGGTGCTCGAACAGATCACCGCGCTCAACACCACGACCGCGAACATCATCGATTCCACAGGCGAAATGCTCAAGAACCAGTCGGCGCAAATTCATCAGCAAGCCGCGTCGAGCACGATTCCTGTCGAAACGCTCCAGCGTGCGTTCCAGAACATCTATCTGACGATGGATCAGATCTATACCTTCAAGGCCAAGGCACTCGTAAGCATGAAAACTACGGTCGAAACGCTCGAAACCGAGGTTGAGAAATCGAAAGGCTATATCGCGCGCGCCGAAGGGCAGAATCAGGCTGCAATCGAAGCCAATGCGCCTAGCCCGTTTGAGCCGGTCAGCTGATGCGCAGCGATGACATTCTGTCGCGCGCCGAAGATGTGCTCCAGCGGCACGGCGGTCGGTCGCGGCTCCAGAACCGCGCTTTGCAGCGCGTGGCGCGCGCGGGTGTCGTCAAGGCCAAGCGGCTGGCGTGGCTGTCGGCTGGGTTCATGTTCGGTATCCCTGCCTATGCGCTGTTCGTCTCGCCGCTCGGGATCGGTGGCATCTTGCTTGCGGTGATGCTGTTTGCAGGGCTCGCTCTCGGTTCGGTGATGTGGCCTTCGGGCGTGAGAGTGCCTAACGGCCCGCCCGCCGCCACAACCGCGCTCGCACAACTGCCGCTGACGACAGAAGCCTGGCTGGAAAGCCAGCGGCCCGCGCTGCCGCCTCCTGCGCAGCGGCTGGTCGATGGCATCGGCCTGAAACTCGAACAGCTCGCGCCGCAGTTGAACGCTTTGGATGAAAAAGCCCCAGCGGCTTTCGAAATCCGTCGGCTGATCGCCGATGAATTGCCCGAACTGGTCAAGGGCTATGAACGCGTGCCGCTGCATCTCCGACGCGAAGGCATCAACGGGATCAGCCCAGACAAGCAGCTTGTCGAAGGGCTGGCAGTGGTCGACAGCGAACTTGCGCGGATGAGCAGCCAGATCGCGCACGGAGATTTGAATGCGCTCGCAACGCAAGGGCGTTATCTCGAACTCAAATATCAAGGCGAGTGAGCAGCTTAGCCAAATTGGCGTGCCAAACAACGTGACCTGTCTATTGGGGTGCGCCATAAGCACAGTATGACCGTCCGCTTCGACACCCTTCCCAATCGCCGCGCGATTATCGACCGCCGCGTTCTGGCCGATGCGATCGCAGCGCTCGACGGGAGCGATGCGACCAAGTTGCGCGCGGATAGCGTCGCCATCCTCAAACCTGCGCTCGATGCGGGGCGGCGCGAAATTGCCACAAGGCTCGAAGCCGCTCCGCAATCGGGGCGTGAGGCAGCTGCCGGCCAGGCATTCCTGATCGATCAGATGTTGCGGCTCATCTACGATTTTACCACCGAGCGTCTGTACAGGCGCAGCAACCCGACGACGTCCGAACGGATCAGCCTGCTCGCCGTTGGCGGTTATGGTCGTGGCGAAATGGCGCCATTTTCCGACATTGATATTGCATTCCTTACCCCAAGCAAACAGCCCGCCTGGGCGGAACAGGTGATCGAGTCGATCCTGTACACGCTCTGGGACTTGGGGCTGAAGGTCGGCCATTCGTCGCGGTCTCTGGATGAGATGATGCGGATGGCCAATGCCGATCTCACGATCCGCACAGCGCTGCTTGAGGCGCGTTATGTCTGGGGCGATCAACCGCTTTATGACGAAGCGTCAACGCGGTTTGCCAATGAAATCCTCAGTGGCACCGCACGCAGTTTCGTCACTGAAAAGCTGGCCGAACGCGATATCCGGCACAAACGGATGGGCGATAGCCGCTATGTGGTCGAGCCCAATCTGAAGGAAGGAAAGGGCGGCCTTCGCGATCTCCATACGTTGTTCTGGATCGGCAAATACATGCACCGGGTTTCGGACGTCGCCGAACTCGTCGATCGCGGACTGCTCACGCGTGAAGAGTTGCGACAGTTTCAGAAGGCGGAAAACTTCCTCTGGGCGGTGCGGTGCCATTTGCACCTTGTCTCAAACCGCGGCGAGGAACGGCTGACCTTCGATGTCCAGCGTGAGATTGCGTCGAGGATGAACTATAGGCCGTCTGCAGGTCGCTCTCCGGTCGAGCGGTTCATGCGGCATTATTTTCTGGTCGCCAAACAGGTTGGCGATCTGACGGGCGTGTTCCTCGCGCACCTCGATGATAGTTTTGCGGCCAAGGGGCGGCGATTTACGCTTGCCGGTTTCCGGCGGGCACCACGCCAGCTCGATGGCTTTGTTCTCGATCGCGGGCGGCTTGCCATTCCGTCGGATGACTGGTTTGCCACAGATCCCGTACGGCTGGTCGAAGTGTTTGCGCTCGCAGACGCGCACAGCCTTGAAATCCATCCGACCACCATGCGGGCGGCGTCGCGCGATGCGCGGCTGATCGACAATCGCGTCCGCCATGATGCCCGTGCCAATGCGCTGTTCATGGCTGTGCTGACCAGCCCTCGCAATCCCGAGACTGTTCTCCGCTGGATGAATGAATCGACGGTTTTTGGACGCTTCGTTCCTGATTTCGGACGTGTTGTGGCTCAGATGCAATTCGACATGTATCATCATTATACTGTCGACGAACACAGCATCCGCGCCATCGGACTTTTGGCGCGGATCGAAAAAGGTGAACTGGGCGAAGATCACCCGTTATCGACCGTTCTTATGCGGCAGATCGTATCGCGGCGCGTAATTTATGTCGCGGTGTTGCTTCACGACATCGCCAAGGGCCGGGGCGGCGATCATTCGGTTCTCGGCGCCGAAGTCGCGATGAAGCTGTGTCCGCGGTTTGGATTGACAGCAGCTGAAACCGAAACTGTAGCGTGGCTGGTTCGCCGCCATCTTTTGATGTCGGCAACTGCGCTCAAGCGCGACCTATCCGATTTCAAGACGATCCTCGATTTTGCAGAAAGCGTGCAATCGCCCGAACGGTTGCGGCTGCTGTTGATCCTGACAGTGGTCGATATTCGCGCGGTTGGGCCAGGTGTGTGGA
The DNA here is from genome assembly GCA_031414835.1 of Sphingomonadales bacterium. Taxonomy (GTDB): domain Bacteria; phylum Pseudomonadota; class Alphaproteobacteria; order Sphingomonadales; family Sphingomonadaceae; genus Aquisediminimonas. Next base: position 5,536 of record JANOQL010000407.1, read on the forward strand.
ACAGTTGGAAACGGCAGCTCCTGTCCGGGCTTTACGAAAATGCAGAAGAAGTCTTGCGGCTTGGCCACAAGCAAACCGGCCGCAAGGAACGGATTGAGGCCAAGCAAGCGGCCCTCGCAGATCGGCTGGGCTGGAGCAAAACTGCGTTCGAACGCTTCCGCAAACAATTGCCCGAAAGTTACTGGATTGCCGAATCCGATGACGTGCTCGAAAGCAACGCGCGCCATATTTTCGATGCCGGCGATAAGCCGCTTGCCATTGCAGCGAAGGTCTATCCTGCACGCGGTGCTACTCTGGTCACCATCTATGCTGCCGATCATCCCGGACTTTTCTTTCGCGTTGCAGGCGCAATCCACCTTGCTGGTGGCAGCATCATCGATGCGCGGATTCATACAACCCGCGATGGTATGGCGCTCGACAACATGCTGGTCCAGGATCCGTTCGGGCAACCGTTCGATGATCCTGTAAGACTGAAGCGGATCGAAAAGGCGATTGAGGATGCGCTTGCCAACCGCAGCCAGTTGAACGCAGCGCTTGCGGCAAGGCCGTTGCCGCGGACCCGCGCCGAAGCGTTCCACATCGTTCCCAATGTGATCATCGATAACAAGGCATCGAACCGCTATACCGTGATCGAAGTCAATGCGCAGGATCGTCCCGCGCTCCTGAACGCGCTCTCATACGCGCTGTTTCAGGCGAAGGTTACGATCCGATCAGCACACATCGCGACGTATGGCGAGCGTGCAGTCGATACGTTTTATGTGACAGATTTGACGGGGGACAAGATCGTAAGCGAAGCGCGATTGAAGACACTCGAGACAGGATTGCTGGAAGCGGCGACGGGCATCATCCGCGAACGCGCCAAGGCTGCTTGATGTTTCGGCGATTTATGTTATAACGTCTGTATGAACATGACGCTCAAAATCACCAAAGTCGGCAATTCGGCGGCAGTTATTCTGCCGAAGGAGCTGCTTGCGCAATTGCGCGTTGCGCTTGGTGATACGCTCTACGCAACCGAGTCGCCTGATGGCGTCCGGCTTACTGCGTCAAATCCCGATTTCGAAGCCAAGATGGCGATTGCCGAGCGCATCATGCGTGAGGATCGCGACATATTGCGTGTGCTGGCGCAATGACTGACACGGTTCGCATCGTGCCTGTCTGGCTTGATGCAACCGACGCTCTTGCCATTCACGACAGACAACTCGCCGAACATGGCGGAGGTGTAGGCGTGCGCGATATCGGCCTGCTCGAACCGGCGCTCGGCCGCCCGGTCAATCGCTGGGCTTATGGTGAGGACGATCCGGCAGCACTCGCTGCGGCCTACGCATTCGGTGTCGCGCGCAATCATCCGTTTATCGATGGAAACAAGCGGACGGCGTGGGTGCTTGCGCGCCTTTTTCTGGCGTTGAACCGACACGAATTGGCATTTGCGCCAGAGGATGCGATCGCGACGGTCCTCGCACTCGCGGCAGGCGAATTGAGCGAGGAGGACCTTGCCGACTGGTTCCGCACACGGCTTCAGACGCCCGCCTCATGAAAAAGCCCGCCCCGGATTAACCGGAGAGGGCCTTTCACATCACGATCGTTCGAAGCGATCAGAACTTATACTTCACGGTTACCCCGTAGGTCCGCGGTTCACCGGGGAACGCAATGAACAGCTGGTTTGATGTTGCTCCGCCGCGACGGACTGCACCGATCGTGCTGCCCCCCTGAAGCGGTGTATCGGCGGCAATCTGCTGATACTTCTTGTTCAACAGGTTCTGGCCAAATGCCTCAATGCCCCAGCGCTTTTCGTTACCGTAAATGCCGATACGGCCATTCACGACGAGGAAGCCATCCTGCTGCTTCTCAGGATCGAGATCGGAGCCTGTGTTCACATCGCCCTGATACCGGAAATCGACGTAAACCAATCCGCTCATTCCCGAAGTTCCAATGTCGGGCGAATAACCCATACCGCCAGTCACGACATATTTTGGCGCGTTGGAAATTTGCTGCTGCGGCAACTGGAAGTTTGTCGGCGCGAACGGCCGCCCACCAAGACCTACCAAATTGTTCTGGTACGAGGTGTCCGCGTAGGTGAACCCGAGATTGACCGCGAGGTCGCGCACCGGGAAGATTGAGGCCTCGAGTTCCAGACCCTTCGTCACCAGACCTGGCCCGAGACGATCTGCACCGCATGCCCCTGTCGCCGCCGCCGTAGCGGTGTTCGGAAGAATATCCCGGTCGGCACCGTTCAGGCTATCCCGGCAGGAGTTGACGTTCGTCACTTCGAAATTGACGCCGTTAAACGTGTTCAACTGGAAATTCTTGAATCGCGAATAAAACAGCGCGGCGTTCAGGTTGAACTGGCGGCCATCGAACTTCATGCCGACTTCGAAAGCATCGACCTTTTCAGGGGCAAACTGCAAATCCGCCGCCTCTGGACGACCATTGCCCGGCGTGTTGACCGGACGTGTTGCGGCAAGCGCGGCATTCGGCACATCGAGCGCAGATGTATCGAGATTAAAGCCGCCGGCTTTGTAGCCCTTGGAATACGACCCATAAACCAGCACGCGATCGATCGGCTTGAACGCCAGCACAGCGGTTCCGGTATATTCGGTTTCGGTGTTCTTGCGGTTGGGGTCTGTCAGCGCAATGCCCGCCCCTGACGAATTGTTGATGACGCACGGCAAGCCAGCAAGTCCGGCGAGCGGCGATGCCCTCAGCGCTGCACACAGATTATTGTTGGTGTTGAAGCTGCCGTTGAGCGTCTTACGCTCATTGGTATAACGGCCACCGAGGGTCAGGGTCAGCTTGTCTTCAACAATGTCGAAGGTGTTGTGTGTGAAGAACGCATAATTGCGGCTTTTCTGCTGGAAGTTGTTGTTCACGACGCCCGTGCCGTTGAGTTGGAGCGCAGGTTGACCAATCGCTGCGGCAACTGCGTCGTAACCGGCAAAGCCCGGAATCGTTAGCCCCGATAGCAATGCCAGAGTGGACCGCGTTCCAGCGGGCACAGCCATATTGCCAACGACCGCCGTAGCGACGGCTGTATTGAAACAGCCCGGACCTGTCGTGGAGAGCAGTGAAGGTATGCCGAGACCGCGGGCATTTCCCTCTGCCAGCACGCAATTGGCAAAGCGTTCATAGTCGTTGCCGTATTTAAGGTCATCCTGCACGTTCAGCTTTTCGTTGGCATAATAGCCGCCAACGAGCCAATCGAGCCGACCGTCGAACAATTCGCCCTGGAAACGAAGCTCCTGCGTGAACAACCGGAAGCGGCGATCGAGCGCCGTACGCCTCAGAATGTCGAGCGCTTGGTAGTCCGAATCCTGTCCCTGCCGGTTCTTATAATCGCGGTAGGCCGTGATGGCGGTCAGCTTTGTATCGCCAAAGCTCCAGTTGAATTCGCCTGAAACACCATAGTCCTTGGTGTTCGACGTATAGTTGAAGCCCGGTGTCGTCGATTGCGCGCGCACGAATCTCGATCCGTCGGTTGCAACCGGTATATTGGCCCCCAATGATTGCAGGACAGGCAGCAACGTGTTTGCCCCAAAGATCAATTCGCCAGTCGTGGCATTGCGAGTCACATTCTGGTTGGGGGCGTAATTAACGGCACCGCAGCAGATTTCGGTCCGCTTGCTATAATCACCGATCAGGCGAAGGCTCATGTCGGACGTGGGTTCGAACAGCAATTGACCACGAATCAGATAACGGTCTCGATCATTGATGTCTTTTTCACCCGGAGTGACATTCTTGATGAAGCCGTCACGCTGTTGGTAAACACCGTCGAGACGGAAAGCGAGTTTGTCTGCCACGATCGGACCGGTAATCGATCCATCAACGCGCATGTAATCGTAATTCCCATAGGTCGCCGACGCACTGCCGCCGAATTCGAACTCTGGCCCTTTGGTCACGATGTTGATCAAGCCAGCTGAAGCGTTACGACCGAACAGTGTACCCTGCGGTCCGCGCAGGACTTCGACACGTTCGATATCCCCGAGTTCAGACAGGCCGACCCCTGTTCGGCTGCGATATACGCCGTCGATAAACAGCGCGACCGATGATTCCAGACCGGCATTTTCACCCACAGTGCCAACCCCGCGGACGCGCGCCGAAAAGTTAACTTCGCTGGTAGCGCCAGACACGAGCAACGACGGTGCCAGCTGGTTCAGCGCACGAACATCGGTTGCACCCGTGTTCGCAAGGGCTTCACCCGACACTGCGGACACTGCGATCGGAACTTCAGACAATGCTTCGCTACGCCGCGTTGCCGTAACGATAATTTCTCCCTGTTCGGCATCTGCGGTCTCATCGGCTTGCGGGGCCGCGTCTTGCGCCCAAACGGGCGCAGCAAGGGCACACAGCGCAGACGACACTAACAACGCAGATATTCTCATGACACTCTCTCCTGATTTCGTTTTTTTGGCAGATTTGCAGGCGACTTACGCCGAGTTTGTAGCGAAGCAAAGCGTCACACGCGTGCGACATGCGGGAAAGCCCCGAGGTGCGGCATTTGTGCAACACGGCCTATTTGGGGCTGATCACCATCAGCATCTGGCGGCCTTCCATACGCGGATATTGTTCGACTTTGGCCTCTTCGACCGTATCGTCCTGCACCCGCTGGAGCAGCTTCATGCCCAACTGGCCATGCGCCAGTTCGCGTCCGCGAAACCGCAGCGTGACCTTCACCTTATCACCTTCGCCGATGAACTTATGGATCGCGCGCATTTTGACGTCATAATCATGATCGTCGATATTCGGACGCATCTTGATCTCTTTGATCTCCTGCGTCTTCTGGTTCTTGCGCGCGAGGTTGGCCTTTTTCTGCGCCTCGTATTTGAATTTCCCGATGTCGAGGAACTTCGCAACTGGCGGATCGGCATTGGGCGAAATCTCAACCAGATCGAGGCCGACGCCTGCCGCCTGTTCGATCGCTTCGCGCGTGTACATCACGCCCAGATTTTCGCCGTCGCCGTCGATCACACGCACTTTTTGCGACTGGATGAATTCATTGTAGCGCGGCCCAGTCATGGCGGGCGGCGTCATGCCGAGCGAGCGGCGGGGGCCTAAAGGGGGTATAACGCAATCTCCGTTTGTGTCGTGGCGCAGCGCCTTATCGCGTTTGTGCCAAGGCGGGAAGGGGGGAAAAGCTTCGCAGTGCCGAATTTGCAGCGCCTGTGGCGTTGGTGCCGCAGTGGCGATAGCTTGGGCGACTGGCGCAAGCGACTTCGATCAATCTTCGATGATATAATCTATCGGCTTGAACGATCCGCCGTTTGACGCATAAGCCGAGCAGGCAGTCAGGCCGATGATGAGATCGGTCAGCGCGCGCAGCCGGATGAAATCGCCAGCTTTGCTGACCGGAGGCTTCACCGAAATCGTGCCCGTAAGTGCGTCGATTGGCACGTTCATGAATAGGTTGAACGCACAGGGGATGGCGTCCGGTTCGATCCCATACGATGCCAATGCCTCGGCAAGATTGCCGAAACACCCGCGATGTTCGGGCTTGTCGGGATAAAAGTGGCGGAACGTCTCGACGCTGCACGGCGTCAGCAAAAAGTCGTGGAGACCCACGGTGTCTTCGACGATCTCGAGCATCGGGGCTGACCGGTTTGACCAGAGGTGGTTGCCTGTCGTGAGCTTCACCGTTTCTTCATAATCGAAGGTGCGGCCGTTCGAAATGACCTCGCGGACATCGGCATAGGAAAATGCGACCAGATCGCTAACCTGCATTCCTTCTGGATCGGTGACAGTCAGCGCCTGCCCCGCATGTAACAAAAACGCCACCCCGCTGCGCGGCGCGATCCGCATCGTCATGCGCGCGTGTCGCGGAACGGGCACTGCCAGTTTGGATCGACCTGCCTTCCGCTATACTGCCGCGCCTCGCTCGTGTCTCCGTGACGCGACAGCATCGGATTCACATCCCCGGCCAGCGCAACGTCGCGCTCAAGGATCCGGTCGCGCAGCCGCTCGTAACGCCCTTCTTCGCGCAACTTCTCGAACTGGTCGTGCAGATTGAATACGAGCACGGGGAACGGCATCTGCCGCGCAGGGCGCGAGGCGTTGGGGTGCATCCCGACCACAAAGAACGCCTCTCCGCCGAAACTGAGCGAGAAATGCGGGTCGTCGGGATCGGCACTCACCCTATGGTCATAAGGCTGCCCCAGCCACATATCCTTATCTGCAAGCGACTGAATGCGTGACCACATCGCAATCTCGAAATCGGCCTCGGTCAGATCGCCTGGTCCTTCGAAAATCACCGCCAGACTGCGAAAGCCCTTTGGATTGTCGCGATATTCCCACGCCCATTCGAGCAGGTTACGATGGATGCGCACATCGTCCCACCCGCTAACCAACGAGCGACACGACAAAGTCTTGAGCGTCCCGCGAGCCAAGGCCGACTTTGCACCAACGCAGGGGAATTCCGGATCGGCGATCCGTGTGTGCAAGTCGGTGGCAAGTCCGATATCTGGGGCGTGTAATTTCTGCATGGTTCCGAATTTTTTGGAGATAGGACGTTGGTAAAGCCGGAATTCCGCCATCGGTTCCCAAGATCGCGCCGAAAGGCCGCAGAGCCGGGGCCACTGGCGTTGCAATCCGCGCACCGCTAGGGAGGGCGCTGAAGCGGTAACAAGCGGGATGGCGATGGCGACGAAGGCAGATATTCCGTATCCAAAAACACTGCCGATCATCGGCAATCTGCATCAAATTCCTAAAAAGGGGCTGATCCAGCATCTGATCGACGTCGCGCGCGATTTTGCCGATCCGGGCATTTTCAAACTCTATTTTGGCAGCTACGTCAGCCTATGGGTTTCGCATCCTGATCTTGTCGCCGAACTGTGCGATGAAACGCGGTTCCGCAAGATTCCTGGCCCCGGTTTGCGTTCGGTGCGGAGCTTCGCTGGCGACGGACTTTTCACAGCGTTCAGCGAAGAACCCAATTGGGCCAAAGCGCACAACATCCTGCTGCCTGCATTCAGCCAGCGCGCGATGCGCGGCTATTTCGATATGATGCTCGAAGTCGCCGATGCGCTGGTGGCCAAATGGGAGCGCAATCTGGGCGGCGATGTCAACGTGCCCGATGACATGACGCGCTTCACGCTCGACAGCATCGCGATTGCAGG
>JANOQL010000408.1:0-8724 GCA_031414835.1 Sphingomonadales bacterium
CGATGGCGGGCGCAGCGGCTCGATCTCGGGCGGTTCGGGTTTGTCGAGCGCGCCTTCCCATTTGGCGACAACGGCTGTGGCGACGGCATTGCCGACGACATTGGTTCCGGTGCGCCCCATGTCGAGGAACTGATCGACCGCAAGGATCAGCACCAGCCCTGCCTCGGGCAACCCGAATTGCGCCATCGTTCCGGCGATGACGACAAGGCTCGCGCGCGGGACAGCGGCCATGCCTTTCGACGTCAGCATCAGCGTCAAGAGCATCGTGATTTCCTGACCCAGCGTCAGATCGATGCCTGCCAGCTGCGCGATGAAGATCGATGCGAACGTCATATACATCATCGATCCGTCAAGATTGAACGAATAACCCAGCGGCAGCACAAAGCTTGAGATGCGGTTGGGCACGCCAAACTTGTCGAGCGCCTCCAGCGTGCGCGGATAGGCAGCTTCGGACGACGCAGTCGAAAACGCGAGCAGGATCGGATCGCGGATGTAGCGGATCAGGCTGCCGATCCGTGGCCCGATGACGACGAAACCTGCAAACAGCAATGCCGCCCACAGGATCGCCAGCCCCAGATAGAAACTGCCGATGAACTTGCCAAAGGTCCACAGCACTTCAAGCCCGTTGACCGCGATGGCCTTGGTCATCGCCGCAAACACCGCGAGCGGCGAAACGAGCATGACGTAATTGGTGACGGTCAGCATGACTTCGACCAGCGCATCAATGCCCTTGACGATCGGCGCGGCTTTCTCGCCAACTGCCGTCATCGCAACGCCGAAAAACACCGAGAAAATGACGATCTGGAGCATCGTCGTATTCGCCATCGCTTCGAAGATCGATTTGGGCACCATCTCGGTGATCGTGGTGAACATATCGGCATGTTTGGCGTCGATCCCGGTGCTGCCTGTTGCACTCGCCAGATCGATCCCGGTACCGACGCCGGGTTGCAGGAAATTGACCAGTACCATGCCGAGCGTCAGCGATACGATCGTCGCGCCGATGAACCATGCCATCGTCTTGGCACCCACCCGCCCGAGCGATGCGGTATCGCCCATGTGGACAATGCCTGCAACGAGCGTTGCAAACACCAGGGGCGCGACGATCATCTTGATTAGCCGCAGGAAGATGTCGGTGATCATCTTGAACCATTTGCTGGCTTCGGTCACCGCCTCGGGCGTCATCGTTTCGTGCATGATCGCCCCGACAATGATGCCGAGCACGAGGCCTGCCATGATATAAGCGGTCAGCCTTTTGGCCATGCGATCCTTACCCCATTACTCACCGCGCTTGGACGCGATTGCGGGGAGTTCGTCAAGCGGGGGTAACTAACGCAGCCGGATCAACGCTTCCGGAATCTTCTCGCTATTATTGTCGATGGTCCAGGTCAGCGTCTGGCCCGTAGTGCCCGCCACGGGGCCATCGTCGGTGTTGTTGGTCAGCGGAACACCATCGGTGGTGATGGTGAAAGTGCCTTTGGTCATGGTCGATGTTTTCGGGAAATCGCCGCGACCCGATCCGCCTGCTGCGCCGAGCATCGCCATGCGCGCTGATAGCCCCTTGAACCCGCCGCCTGACAAGGCTGTGGCCGAAACAAACACTGTCCCATCGCCGCGCGGACGCATCGTCACGAACGGGATCATGATATCTCCCTTGGGGAAGACCGGGAAAATAAAGTCATGCCCAGCTTTTCCGGTCAGCTGGTAATCGACGTTATAGATGCCCTTGCCTGCGTAAGTGACCGATTTCCATCCGGCATATTTGGTCAGTTCGGCAGCGATCTTGCGGTTTCCTGCATCGTCATTAGGGCCAAGCCCGAAGACGGCAGCCATCTGTTCGGATTCTTTCTTTTTCCGCGCCACGCGTTCGGCCTGCGCGTCATCGAATTCCTTTTTCAGCTTGGCAGTTTCGGCAGGCTTGCACGCGCGTTCGATGCTGTCAGGATCGGGGGCGGAGGACGTTTCCGGGCCCATCGTCATCACGCCTCCAGCAGCTTGCGCGGCTTCTGCTGCTGCTCCGGCAGCCGCTTCGGCTGCATCGTTGACCACGCCTTCTTTAACCACGCCTTCTGTGGCAGGCGCTGCCGGCATATCGTCAGCGCTGCTATATTCGTCAAAATAGGTGCGCCCGCTCTGATAGCATTTGGCCATGCCGGGAGACCAGGTTTTGGGTGCGCTGCTTCCGCCGGGGCCAAAATCATCGGGCAAGGCGAACACGATCTGGCCCTTATAGGCGAAGGTGAAGCTGCCATCCTTGCGGATATCGAGGTTCGACACGAATTCGCCGGGAACAAGGAAACAGCCGCTCAAGAGCAGGAGGAACAAGACACTTAAAATCCCGCGACCTGTCTCAATCATCACTATCCCCCTTTTCGTGTCGCCACCGCATACAAGGCCACCGCGGCGGCGTTCGATACGTTCAGGCTTTCGATCGTATCCGAGATTGGCAGCCGCGCGAGTGCATCGCAATGGCTTTCGACATTTTGCCGCATCCCTTCGCCTTCGGAGCCTAGAACGAGCGCGACCTTGCCCGTCGGCAATGCATCGCCGAGAATCTGGTCAGCAGCACCTGTCAGCCCGACCCGCCAGTAACCGGCCTCCGAAATCTCGTCCAACGCGCGCGCCAGATTGACGACGCGCACCCACGGCACGCTCTCAAGCGCCCCCGAAGCCGCGCGCGCGACGGTGCCGGATTCGGGCGGGGCATGGCGATCCTGCGTGACGATCCCCAGCGCATCGAACGCGGCGGCAGACCGTAGGATTGCCCCGACATTGTGCGGATCGGTCACCTGATCGAGCATCAGCAGCGGGCGGTTGCTGTCCGCTCCCTGATCGATGAGATCGCCGAGCCAGATGTCTTCCAAAGGATCGACCTCGATCACCAGCCCCTGATGCGGCGCGTCGGCAGGCACCATGCGGCCAAGATCGGCGACAACGGCATAGACGATCGGGATCACCGGCGGCAGATCGAGCGCACCGATCGCATCACGCGTCCCCCACAGCTTGCGCACGATCCGTTCGGGATTGGCGAGTGCGGCTGTCACCGCATGCCGCCCCCAGAAGCGCGGACGTGCCTGCCCGCTCTGATGATTGCCGCCGCGTCGTTTCATCGATTTCATGGCAGGGCTATTGGCGCGATCAATGGCAATGAGCAAGCGGGCCTGTGACCTGTTCGGCTTCAATCGACGGCGCTCTCGACTGTTAGTCAAAGGGGTTCACGCAAAGCCGCAAAGCCGCCAAGGGCACGCTGCGCGCAGCGCAACGAAAATCCCTCGACCCGGTTGCACGGCAGGAAAAGTGGGCGACCTGACTGCGGCGCGCTCCCTTGGCGGCTTGGCGGCTTGGCGTGAACCCTATACTCTCGGGACAGTGTTTCGCAGACAGGCGATGCCGCAAAAACCCTAAAGCGATCGCCCGATCAGTTCCTTCATGATCTCGCTCGTGCCGCCGAAGATCCGCGTCACGCGTGCGCCGCGCCATTGTTTGGCGATCGGATATTCATTCATATAGCCCGCGCCACCGTGAAGCTGGAGGCATTTGTCGACGACTTCGCCTTGCAATTCGGTGTGCCACAGCTTCGCGCCCGAAGCCTCTTCGGCGGTCAATTCGCCGCGCATGTGCCTGGCAAGTGCCCAATCGAGATGCGCCCAGCCGACCTGGAGCTTGGTCTTGAGATCAGCGAGCACGAAGCGCGTGTTCTGGAAATCGATCACCGATTTGCCGAACGCCTTGCGATCCTTGCAGAATGCCACTGTCTGATCGAACGCACGCTGCGCGCCAGCCTGCGCCGAGACCGAAATGCCAAGCCGTTCCTGCGGCAATTCGGTCATCAGATAGATGAAGCCTTTGCCCTCTTCGCCCAGACAATTGGTCATCGGCACGCGGACATCTTCGAAGAACATTTCGGACGTATCGGCAGCATCCAATCCCACCTTGTCGAGATTGCGCCCGCGCTTGAACCCGTCGCGATCCGCCTCGACAAGGATGATCGAGACGCCCTTCCACGCAGGTTGCACGTCGGTATCGGTTTTGCAGCAGACGAGGATCAGATCGGCATTCTGGCCGTTGGTGATATAGGTTTTGGCCCCGTTGATGACATAATGATTGCCATCCTTCTTCGCGGTGGTGCGCAGCGCCTGAAGATCGGAGCCAGTGCCAGGTTCGGTCATCGCAATCGCGGTCACAACCTCGCCTGCAACCATCTTGGGCAGCCAGTGCGCCTTTTGCTCTTCGGAGCCATATTGGATCAGGTAATTGGCAACGATATCCGATTGCAGCGAAAACCCGGTCGCGACATCGGTGTTATAGCCGATCTCTTCGTCGATCACGGCATTATACCCGAAATCGAGACCCAGCCCGCCATAGGCTTCGGGGACCGTCGGGCACAGCAGCCCGAGTTCGCCTGCCTTGGGCCACACCGATTTGGGGACAAGACCGGCCTCATCCCACGCCGCCGAATTGGGCTCGATCTCATCCTTCACAAACCGGCGGACAGTATCGCGGAAGGCATTGTGGTCTTCTGTGTAGGCGGAGCGGCTGAGAGTATCGAGGGTCATGAGGCAATCCTGCTTGGCGGGGTTCTCCCATCAAGAGCGCGACCTTGCCGTAAGCGTCAAGTTCAAAATCGCTAGCGGTGAGAGTTGGCCGACCACCTTGCCAAGATAGGGGGTCACGCAAAGCCGCCAAGCCGCCAAGCCGCCAAGATATTGACGTTGGGCCGGGCGTCTGCGCGAAGCGCCCTCTCATCGCGCAAAAATATGAAAGCCTGCGGCGCTGTCGATAACAGCCGCACAGTCTTGGCGGCTTTGCGGCTTTGCGGCTTTGCGTGAACCAGAATGCGTCCATCCGCGCTCCGGCTGGGGAAAAGGGGACTGTCCCCCTATTCCTGCGCCGAGGCCGCCGCGCGCTCGCTTTCGACTGCGGGCTTGCCCACGCGCGGCGTAGCTGTCGCTGGAATGCGGGCCTCGAGTGCTGACATCCACGCCTTGGCGCGCTCGCCGACAAAGATACGCGGTTTCGACGATGTCAGCCCTCCGGCAAACTCCCATTCGGAAATGCTGCGATACGCGTCAGCCGCCGCCGCTTCGAGTTTTGCCGGTGTGCGCAAGCTGCGGTTGATCAGCGCGTCACCAAAAAAGGTCCAGTCGTTCGAAGGTTCGCAGCCGAACGACGTGCGGTCATTGTCCGCCGCGGTCAGCACCACGCTATCTGGCCCCGCCAGCGCATCGACGAACTGCCCCGAATAACACGCCGATACGATGATCAGCCGCCGCTTGATGCCCAGTTCGTCGAGCAGCCCTGCCAGCCGCTGCGGCGCGATCAGGCCATAGCCCTTGTCTCCATCCTTATAGACGATCCCGATCCCCGGCGCGCCATGCGCTGTGGCATAGAGCACCAGCACGTCTTCGGTCCTGTCCATCCGTTCGGCAATCGCAGCAAGGCTGGCGGCGAGGTTGGGCGGCGATCCGTCGGGCGCATTGCTTGTGCCCGATGCCAGCAAGACCGTCCGCCCCGCCGCATCATACCGCCGCGCCAGCACTTTTGCGGTTTCGTTCGACTCACGCCCGAACACCGGATCGCCATCGAGCCCTGCGACCAGCACATAAGCATCGATCGTTCCGCTCCGCTGCGGCTTGAGCGCAGCCAGCGCAGCGCTGAGCTTACGCTGCTGATCGAGGTGCCACGCGGCGCTATGCCCCTGATCCCAGCTCATGCCCTTTTGCGCCGACGCCACATCCTGCGGGCTGATCTGCGGTTGCGCCGGAATTGGCGTTGCACACGCAAACCAGATCCATGCCAATGTGCCTGCGCCGTATCGGGTCATGGCTTTGGTCCATCATGAATTGCGCAACGCGTCAAGTCCGGGCAAGGTTGCACGATGTGGAGAGGAGCGCCGATGGATAGCATCAGGATCGCCGAAAAATTTGCCGGCTTCAGCGAAAGCTGGCGCCCGAAGATCGCGGCCCAGGCCAATGGGCAGGACATCCGGCTGGTCAAGGCCGAAGGGCTGTTTCCATGGCACAGCCATGCCGATGCCGATGAGGTGTTCATCGTCTGGAAGGGCCAATTCGAGGTCCATTTCCGCGACCGGATCGTGACGATGGGGCCGGGCGAGATGATCGTCGTGCCGCGCGGCGTCGAACACCGCACCAGCGGCGCGGGTGCCGAAGTGATGATTTTCGAACCAAGCGAGGTCGTCAACACTGGCGACGCCGACGTATCGCAATTTACCGCGCCTCAAGGAGTGCATGTCTGATGAAGCTGGCCTCTCTCAAACATGGTCGTGACGGGCGGCTGGTCGTGGTGTCGGACGATCTCGCCTGGTATGCCGATGCTTCGCACATCGCGCCGACATTGCAGGCCGCGCTCGACGGGTGGGACTGGCTCGAACCCGCGCTGCGCAATCTTGCGACCGATCTCGCGCACGATGTAATCCCGAAGGTGCGCTTTCACGAACGTGAGGCGGCGGCACCACTGCCGCGCGCCTACCAATGGGCCGATGGTTCGGCTTATGTGAACCACGTGGCGCTTGTGCGGCAGGCGCGCGGGGCTGAAATGCCCGATAGCTTCTGGCACGATCCGCTGATGTACCAGGGCGGGTCCGATGGATTTCTGGGTGCGCGCGATCCGATCCCGCTCACTGACGAAGCCTGGGGCTGCGATATGGAGGCCGAGGTTGTTGTCGTGACAGGCGATGTGCCATTGGGCGCGAGCATCGAACAGGCGCGCGGCGCGATCCGGCTGGTCGGGCTGACCAACGATGTGAGTTTACGCAACCTGATCCCGGGCGAGCTTGCCAAGGGGTTCGGCTTTTTCCAGTCGAAGCCTGCAAGCGCGTTCTCACCGGTGTTTGTGACCCCCGATGCGCTCGGCGACCGCTGGGACGGCGGCAAGCTCCACGGTGCGCTGTGCGTCGATCTCAATGCCGAACCGCTGGGCCGCGCCGATGCGGGCACCGATATGACCTTCGATTTCGGGCAGCTGATCGCCCACGCCGCCAAAACGCGGAGCTTGGGCGCAGGGACGATCATCGGATCGGGGACAGTGTCGAACCGTGATGAAGGTGGCGGGCCGGGCAAGCCCGTCAGCGCCGGTGGCCTTGGCTATAGCTGCCTTGCCGAAGTGCGAACGATCGAAACGATCGAGCATGGCCAACCTGCAACGCCGTTCCTCAAATCCGGCGACACCGTCCGCATCTGGATGGACGATGACAAGCACCGCCCGATCTTTGGCGTGATCGAACAGAGTGTCGGCGAAGTGTCGCCGACGCGACATTCATAGCCGTCGTTATTGTGTACGCGAGCGGTTGAGTTTGGGGAGAAATCATCATGTTTCAGATCGTGCGACGTGCAACCGCAACCATGATTGGCATGGCTCTTATTCTTCCCGGGGCGGTTCCAGCTTTTGCTCAACCGGTCACTGTCAATCCGCCCAATCAGGATGGGCCGCAAATCCAGCCGGTTCGTCCAGAACGACCCCAGATCCAGCCGCCTCGCCCGAACCCGGGTGGGCCGCAGATCCAACCGCCGCGTCCTATCGGGCCTGTGCCTGTGCGGCCCCCGGTTCGTCCGTTGCCTGGTCCGGCACCGGTTATTGATCGGCCCCAAATTCAGCCGCCAGTTTATCCCGGCGGTAATTTTGCCAGAATCATCCGCTGCGAATCGCCCAATAATCGGCGGCGCAATTGCAATGCCAATACCGGCAACCGGGTGGAAATCGTTCGTGCCTTATCGAGATTTTGCCAGCGTGGGCGGACCTGGGGCTTTACGCGCAGCACCATTTGGGTCGATCGTGGGTGTCGCGCCGATTTCGGCTACGGCTATGCCAGCACTGGCGATCCCTATCCTGTGCCGCAGCCGCAGCCGGATCGCGACAGGGGCCCCAGCACTGGCGCGGTCATTGCTGGCGTCGTTGTCGCAGGCGGGCTGATTGCCTTGCTCGCCAGCCGCAAGAAATCATCCACGCCCGAAACATCCACGCCGTCTGTGCCCGAAACCTTCCCGGCAGGTCCACCGGCAACGCTGAGTGCAGACCTGGCATCGATCCCGAGTGCGGCACGATCATCGGTGCAGAACTGCATGTTCGATGCTGCGCGGCAGATCGGCGTGACGGGGGGCAAGACGTTGCGCTTCGATCGCACGACATCGCTTGAGCCAGGCAATGGCGGCTGGCGGATTGGTGCCGCGATGACGGCGACTTACCCCGATGGCGAACGCGCGCTCAACATGTTTTGCCGGGCGACGCCCACAAAGATTGTCCAGCTCGACTTTTCCTGACGCCGGTCATTGGCTGCCGTCTTGCCCAAAGTGCGGCATCCATCAGGGCAGATGGCGCCAGTGAGTGAAACGGAGATCTTGGCCACTTGCCAGTGCTGCCTTGCTTGCGCACAAGGTGCGTCATGACCGATGCCGCCACGCTTCTCGCGTCCGATTTTGCGACGCTTCCCGATCTTGTCGCAGCCCACGCCGTCGAGCGTCCCGATGGAATCGCAGTGGCTGATCCCGATGTGCGGATGACATGGGCCGCGCTTGACGATCAGGCCAGCCGGATTGCGGCGCGGCTGCAATCCGATGGTCTCGAAGACGGCGGGGCGACGGCGATTGCCGGACTCAATTCGGCCGCGCAAGTCGCAGTGATCATCGGGACATTGCGCGCAGGCGCTGTCGCAGGGCTTGTGACCAACAGTGCGACGGGTGAACAGATGGCGGCGATGATCCGCGATACAGC
>JANOQL010000409.1:0-1822 GCA_031414835.1 Sphingomonadales bacterium
TGCCGCCGCCCGCGCCGGGCATGGTGGCGCATTGGGTCAACCCTTCCCACCAGCCATATTCGACGCCTGCATGGAACGCGCCGACCCCGCCGCTCACCGCAATTGCGGTTGCCGCCAGTAAAAGCAGGATGCGGTTGGTCACTTCGGAGCGCCCGGTAAAGGCAAACAGCGCGATGACGACCGCTGCTTCATGCGGATACCGCTGCCAGTAGCACATTTCGCAAGGGTATAGCCCGCCAATATACTGCGATCCGAACGCCCCGGCGAGCAACGCAGATGGCAAGAGCAGCGCGAGCAAACGGGCCTGTTGGAACCTGCCCACCGCTATCGCCTAACGGCTGCCCTTTTTCGCGCCTGTTCCCATCGCGGTTTGAGTCCGACCCAGCCGCTCGAGCGTTTGAAGCGCGTAGTGCAACTGGAAATCGGCGATCCCCTTGGCCTTCAGCTGCTCGGCCGTCTGGCTGAACCGCGGATCGGGCTTGGTATCCGATTCCAATACGCTGTTATCGACCTTTGCCTCATTGATCAGGTGGCGGCCAAGATCGGCTTCGCGGAACCGCGGACGGGTCTTGTAATCGGGGTCCGAAATCTGCGGCACGGCAATGTCAGGCTCGATCCCGCCTTCCTGCACCGATCGGCCCGAAGGCGTGTAATAGCGCGCTGTGGTCAGGCGGAGCGCAGTCGTATCGTCAAGCTGGATCAGGGTTTGAACCGATCCCTTGCCGAAGCTGCGTTCACCCATCACGATCCCGCGATGATGATCCTGGAGCGCTCCGGCAACGATTTCGGCAGCTGACGCCGATCCGGCATCGACCAGAACGACAATCGGCAGGCCGTGCGCAAAATCCCCGCGCCTCGCGTAATAGCGCTCGATGTCTCGCTTGTTGCGACCGCGCTGCGATACGATTTCACCGCGTTCGAGAAAGGCATCGGACACCTCGATCGCCTGATCGAGCAATCCGCCGGGGTTCGACCGCAGATCGACGACATAGCCCGCAGGCTTGCGGCCCAATGACTTTTCGATGCTCAACAGCGCCGAACGGACATCGGCCCCGGTGCTTTTGGAAAAGGCATTGATGTTCACGATCCCGATGTTGTTTTTGACTTCCCACTTCACCGGCTTCAGCTCGATGATCTGGCGGGTGATCGATACGTCAAATGGCTTGTCTCGTCCGGGCCGCACGACAGTCAGCTTGATCGGCGTGCCAGGCTTGCCGCGCATTTTTTCTACCGCTTCATCGAGCGTCCCGCCGAAAATCAGCACGCCATCCAGATGCGTGATGAAATCGCCTGCCTTCATCCCCGCCTTGAACGCCGGTGAATCTTCGGTTGGCGTCACGACCTTCACCGCGCCGTCTTCCATCGAAACAGTCAGCCCCAGCCCGCCATAATTGCCATCGGTCTGGACGCGCATATTCTCAAAATCGCGCGCATCGAGATACGATGAATGCGGATCGAGGCTCGAGAGCATCCCGTCGATGGCCCCTTTGATCAACGTCTTGTCATCGACAGATTCAACATATTCGCCGCGCACGCGTTCGAACACGTTCATGAATTGCTCCATCTCGCGCATCGTGTTGGCATCGATGGCGGCAAGCGCGGCGGTGGTCGCAGGAACAAGGGCAATTGCCGAAACGGCAAGGCCTGCGCGGAGCATCTGTGTCTTCATCGTGAATCCTGTATGGACGGGCGGCTTGATGCCAGATTAACCGAGCAGCCAGCCAATGTCGATTGGCCGCATATTGCGGCGCAATTCAACCAGAATCTGCGGACGGTCTTGCCCGGCGCGCCCGACAGGTCCGCCCTGGATCACCCGATCCCC
>JANOQL010000410.1:0-2339 GCA_031414835.1 Sphingomonadales bacterium
GACCGGGCATGTTCAAAGCTACGGCCAGAAGCACGCAGCCGAAATGGCAACCGGACGCGTGAAAGGCGTTAAGGCGATTGCCGAAGAAATCGAAGTCAGGTTGCCGTTCGAGATCAAGCGCGACGATGCTGACATCGCAACCGCCGCTGTCGATCGTCTCGCCTGGGACACGGCAACGCCGCGCGACGCCGTCAAGGTCAAGGTCGAACAAGGCTGGATAACGCTCACCGGCGAGGTTGACTGGCATTTCCAGAAAGAAGCGGCCGAACGCGAAGTTCGCAATCTTATGGGCGTGCTCGGCGTTTCGAATCAGATTGCGATCAAGCCACACGTAAACACGGCGCATCTGCAGGACGATATCCAGCATGCGCTTCACCGTTCGATTTTCTTTCAGCCCGAGAATGTCCACGTCGCGGCCGAAGGTGGCCGCATCAAGCTCACCGGCACGGTCAACACGTGGCAGGAACGGCGCACCGCCGGCTCAACCGCGTGGGCCGCTCGCGGCGCAACTTCCGTTGAAAACGACCTGATGGTCGCCTGAACCTATCGACGCTTGGTTGCTGGAGGCTCATACGCCGACGGCAACCGGGTGCAACGATGCGCGCGCGGTTGACCGTTTCCATCCGGATTGCCGCTGTCGCGGCCACAATGTTGCAATCACTATGCGAATTTAGCTGCGGCCAAACAGACTAAGCTAGCGCTGCACCTCTTATTAGAACTCAGAAATTGTTGACGCTCTTTGATCGAGCGATGGTGCAGGTCTGCCCCGCAGGTGCCGATCAAAGAATGCCAGTGAATAAGCGTTGACGATCATATGGGCGCGTCGTCCGCCGATTGGGCCGGTAATGCCCAATTGTGAGGTGAGCGGCGAAAACAGCGGCACATCCGTCAGGTCCGCATGAAACATGCCGGGCACCTGAACGAAGTAGCGGGCGCTTCGTGACCGATCGAAAGCAGCTCGCATCGTCCGTTGGTGTCGCACGATATCGGCCTCTGCCCAGCCTTCTTGTCGCATCGTATCCGCGTCGCGCGTGATCCACATGGCTGGTTGACGAAGGCCTGACAGCGTCACCCTCGATGACGTCGGTGCATCCATGACGATGCAGGCTTTCAGGCGTGGCTCGCTTCGACAAGCGTCGCCAACGACGATGCCGCCCAACGAAACGCCGAAAATCCCGACACGCTGCAAATCGAGCTTCCCGCGCAAGATCGCGGAGGTGCGTGCACCGTTCAAGGCGGCCAGCTGGTCGATTACAAAGCTGACGTCTTGGGAAAGGTAAGGAATGATGCCAAGTGGGAATGCCCGCCCATTAACGCTCGGCACTTGCGCGGATGGGTTTATGCTCTGCTGGATCAACGGGTCCATTTGGTCCTTCGACCAGCCCGCAACCGTGCGACCATCCGGAAACGCAACAGAAGCGGCCACGTAGGGCTGGTCAATCGCAACCACGATATATCCCTGCGATACCAAGGCCTCGACTTGGGAAGTGTTCATCTGGCGATAGCCGGTGATGCCCTCGACGAAGAGCAATACGGGATAGCTAGGCCGCGCCCGTGAGACCGGCACTGACAGGCTTGCGTTCGTCTTCACATGTTCCAGATGCGTGAATGTGAAGGCGGGAATATTGTGCAACCGGCCCAACGCCTCGGACAGACCGGCGGCGTCATCGACATAAGGCGCGGGAACCGTGCGCCTGTCCGCCGGATACCAGATCTGGACCATCACTTCGCGGGCAGCGCGGGGCACGTTACCGAAAACCTCCTGACGCGACCTGTCGGTCCAATGGTGAGTTACCGTGCCGATGGCGTACGGACCGCCCGGATTCGGAAAGGCAAACACAGGCAGAACAAACGGCAGCGCGGCAGATATCGCCATTGCGGCCGCCCCGAGGGCAATGGACGAGCGAACAATCAACGGGCGGCGACCGGTCCTGTTCGCCCTTGCGATGCTAGATCGACGGATGTTTCGCCACGTTCCCAACAGACACAATGACGCAAGGAACAGATAAGCAGGCGCGAGCTGCCAGCGCGATCCCTCAACCGCGTGTTGGATAATCGCGAGTAGGATGGTGACGCTAGCGACATGTAGCACCCGACGCTCTTCGCCGGGCTTTGCTAGGATCAGCGCCAGGAAAGTGGCCGCAATCGCAACGAGCAAGAGCGCTTCGAATAGCCTCACATCATCACTGCCCGCCGGACCCAGAGAACCGCTCATTGCGAGTCAGGAACCGGCCTTCGATACGCAAAGCGATCGGTCGGCCGGAAAATGGTGCCGAAGCGGTGCCTCGACGTTGCGCGTGGATGTGCAAATGCGGTTCGCTGGTCGATCCCGAATTGCC
>JANOQL010000411.1:0-2654 GCA_031414835.1 Sphingomonadales bacterium
TGCGTGGTGATGCTGCGCGTATTTCCGCTGAGGCGTTTGTCGCTGGCGGGGAATTCGGCGACAATCTTCGCTGCAACCATATCGGCCCGTCCATCGGGGCGCAGCACGATCTGCGTCAGCATCGGACGCGGTGCAGGAATGTGCTCGCCACGGATCAGCGCCGATGCGGTCTTTTGCCCGAAGGTCGGATCGGCTTCGAGACAGCCATCGAAACGGATCGTGCCATCGCTTTCGGCCCAGCCATCGCCGAGGTGGAAAAATGAAAATGCAGGCAATTCGAAGATGCGCCGCTTGGTCAGATCGTCCTTGTCAATGACGAGCACCTGCGTGCCTTTTTCAGGCAACCATGACAGCCCGGTTGAGATCGGCAGTGCGAATTTCTCCTGCATCCACGGCTGGAGCACGAAGATCAGATGCCGCGCGGTCATCGTGAAATCATGGAAATAGCTGGCGCGCGGCAGGTCGATCACCTTGATCTGCGCAAGGCTGCCATTGGGATTCAGTTTCCAGATCGCGCAATTTTTGCCATTGCCGCCGAAATTCCAGACAGTGCCATCGGGTTCGACGCGCGGGTGTGCCGAAAACGGCATTTGCCTGAGTTCGGGGCGGTGCGTCTTGAAGCCCTTGGTTTCAAGGCTTTCTGGATCGAGCTGCATCGCAGACCCGCCTTCCCACAATGCCCACAGCTCGCCGCCCGCCATCATCACGCTGGTGTTTGCGGCATTGCCATCATCGGGGCCAGTCATTTCGAGGCCTTTGCCCGGAAGCGTGCCGAAGCCCGGCACGACGATCGCATTGGCTTTTGTCTCGAGCCGCCGCTTGGGCGTATCGGCAAAGCGCGCGGCCAGTGTGGCTTTGCCATCGCCGATCTGCCAGCGCCGCATCAGCCCGTCACCATCGAACCAGTGCCCTGACGCGCTGGTGCCGCGCCGGAACTTCGCCGGGCCGTTGCGATACAGCGTTGCAGCCAGCCCGGCCGGAACCTTGCCATTGATCAGCGATAACGTCTGCGGCGCAATATCGGCCTCAATGTCAGCCACTGCGAGCGCCCAGCCGGGAGGTGTGGCTCCCGCCAGTGCCCTATCCGGGGTGATGACTGCTGTGGCAGCGGCGGAGGCAACAATCCCCGAAAGGAAACCGCGACGGTCAGTGGAAATGGTCATGTCAGGCGCTCCCCTATGTTCGATTTACTTGATGCTGATCGCGTGGGTGTTCGCACCGGCCTTGACGTCGAAGGCGGCGGCGGCCCAGCTTGCCGGACCCATTTCGCCCTTGGCATCGTTCGAAAAGGCAAATGGCTCGGTTGGCATTCCAAAGGGATTGACGCCCATCTGGCCATCACCATCGATGTCATGAAAAATCTTGGCGGCATATCTTCCGGCAGGAAGGCCATCGACCATCGTCTTGACCGAGGCGGCGGTGGCTGGAACGCCTGTGACCTTGGCGGGTGCGCCCTTGCCATTATACGCATCTTCGCTGGCAAAGATCGCCACCATGATCACGCCCTGCTGGCTTTCAATCCCGTTGAAGGCGAGTTCGAGGCTGCCAGCGGCTGGGGGTGCTGCTTCGGGTGCGGCGACTGCGATTGCAGGAACGGTGAGGGCGATGGCGGCGATGAAGTTCTGAAAACGGGTCATTGGTCTTGCTCCTTGGGTTGGCTTTGCTAGTGACGATCCAATGAAAGCTGCTGCCGCCCCGTTCAACCGGACTTACGCAAAACCGACGGTTTTCTGCGCGGGATGACCGACCCTGCACTTCACGCTTCGCCAAATGCAGGTGTTAGCCGCCGCTTTTTCAACAGCTTTGCCGTAGCTGCGGTGGCCGCGCTGTTCATGACGATCACCGAAGCGCTCAACACCGGCAATATCGGTTTCTGGCCTCGGCTCGCTTACTGGCTGATCGTGATGGAAATGGGCGCGCTGATCGGCGTTGCGGTGAATGTAGGGGTCACGCAGTGGGGACGGCTCGCCAATCACCGTGTCGCCGAGGCCACTATGGTCGCGATATTGATCGCGTTCCCGCTCACCGTGATCGTGACCGGCGCGAGCATGATCTTTTTCAAACTGAACACACCGAAGCTGATCGATGCCGCAATCATGTTTGGCATCGTGACGTTCATCAGCCTGATCATGACGGCCATCACCTATATGACGGCATCGCGCATTGAGCCGATCGCGTCTTTTCCTGTGGTCGAAAATGCACCGCAAATCGCGGAGCCTCCCCCTGAACTGCCGCAACTGCCCCGCTTTGCCGAACGGCTGCCGATCGGGCTGCAATCCTCTCGCATACTCGCTTTGTCGGCTGAAGATCATTATCTGCGCGTCCACACCGATTCAGGCGACGCGCTGATTCTGATGCGGCTATCCGATGCGATTGCTGAAATCGAAGCCGCCAATGGACTTCAGACGCACCGTTCGTGGTGGGTAGCGCGCGACGCGGTGACGTCGGCCAAGCGCAGCGAGAGCAAAGGCGTGATCAGCCTTGCCAATGGTGTCGAGGTTCCGGTGTCGCGGACGTATTTGAAGGCTGTGGGTGCGGCGGGCTGGTTTGCTTAGGTTTTCCAGTCATGCTCGATCGCCAAAACTCCGTCTAGGCTGAGCTTGTCGAAGCCCTGCTTTCTGTGCATCGCTCTCAAAGAAAGGGCAGGGCTTCGA
>JANOQL010000412.1:0-1818 GCA_031414835.1 Sphingomonadales bacterium
GCACATGCGCAGCCGGTGCATGGCGGCGGCGATCCTGAAGACATTGCCAATATGGTCGCGTTCCTCGCCTCCCAAGACGCCAAGTTCATCACCGGCACGCATTTCATCGTCGATGGCGGGATCACCGCAGGCGAGCGCGCCAGTTGGGACGATAGTGCGCCGGGAATGTTCGAGGCGCTCGAAGCGATCATCGAGGCCGCTGACGCGTGAGCGCTGCCAAGCTGCCACTCGGTATCAAGCTCGGCAACGGGTTCGGATCAGTGGCCTATGGCGTCAAGGATAATGGGTTTGCGACGCTCCTCCTGCTCTTCTACAATCAGGCGCTGGGGCTCGATGCCGGCATCGTCGGGCTGATTCTGCTGGTCGCGTTGCTCGGCGATGCCATCGTCGATCCGCTGATCGGTTATGCTTCGGATAAGACGCACACCCGCTGGGGCAAACGCCATCCGTGGATGTATGCGGCGATCCTGCCGATGGCGGCAAGCTGGCTGATGCTATGGCACCCGCCTGCCTTCGCAAAAGACTGGCTTCCGCTTTACCTGTTGCTGTTCGCATTTCTGATGCGCGCGTCTGTTTCGGCGTATGAGGTGCCGGGGCTTTCGGTCGTTCCCGCGCTGACCGCCGATTATGACGAACGCACCTCGCTCACGCGCTGGCGGTTTCTGTTTGGATGGGCAGGCGGTCTGACGATGCTGACGCTGGCCTTCACGGTGTTTCTCGTGCCCGAACCCGGATATCCCGTCGGTCAGCTCAATCTGAACGGGTATGAAAAATATGGCATTGTCGGCGCGATTTTCATGATCGTGGCGACAAGCGTTTCGGCGTTAAGCACGCACAACAGGCTTGCGCATTTGCCAGACACGGCACCTACGCACCTGCCATTGGGGGAAACGCTGCGCGGCATTGTGAAGACGTTATCGAACCGGGCCTATTTGATCTTGATGCTCGCGACTCTGTTTGCATTTGTGAATCAGGGCATGATATTTTCGGCGACGACATACATGCTGACCTACTACTGGGAAATGCCGCAGACCGGGTTTCTCGCATACTCGCTGACATTGTTTGTCGGCGTCGTTGGCGCGTTTTTTCTGGTGGGGGCGATCCAGTCGCGAATCGAAAAGCGGACGGGGGCAGCGCTTGCCGCGATGATCTCGTTAGCGTTCGGGATCCTGCCCTATGTCCTGCGGTTCGGTGGCCTGTTTCCCGAAAACAACACGCCATGGCTGATCCCTTGCCTGTTCACATTGGTGACCATTTCCAACGCCTTTGCGGTGTGCGCAATGATGCTCAGCCAGTCGATGGCCGCCGATGTTGTCGAAGCGAGCGAAGCAGAAACTGGTGAGCGGTCAGAAGGCCTGTTCTTTTCGGGGTATTTCTTCGTCCAGAAATGCACAACCGGCATCGGCATCTTCTTGGCAGGACTCATCGTCAGCCTGTCGGGATTTCCCGTGGGCGCGAGGCCCGGGCAGATTCCCGAAGCGACGTTGAGCAGTTTTGTGACCTATTATTTGGTGATATCGGTGACGCTGTCGGTGCTGGTGATCTTGATTGTTGCGCGGTTTCCTATCACCCGTGCCGATCATGAGGCCCGCGTCGCAGTCCTACGAAATCAGGGACTAGCCAGCGCCAAATCAAGCTGACATTGACGCTAACGTAAAGACGAAAAGGACGACTCAAACCATGGATTTCACCCTCAACGAACGCGAAACCTACTGGCGTGATCGCGTGAAGGCGCACATCGATACCTACCTTCGCCCGCGGGTAGGCGATTACAAGGCAGAGATGGAAACCGGCAATCGCTGGAAGGTGTTGCAGGTC
>JANOQL010000413.1:0-5225 GCA_031414835.1 Sphingomonadales bacterium
TTCGCAGGCCTCGCCACAGCGATAACGCGCGAGGATGCCAAGGGTGAACCGTTTGGCGGCTGGCAGCCTCAGGAACGGCTGACCCGCGAACAGGCGCTGGCGGGGTTTACGACAGGGGCGGCGTACGCCTCGTTCGCCGAAGCGAAGGCCGGGCGCCTCGCCCCCGGCATGTGGGCCGATTTCGTGCTCGTCGATCGCGACCCCATGCTGGCGACACCCACCGAATTACGGGCCAGCAAAGTGTTCGAAACATGGGTCGGCGGGGTCCGCTATTATCGGGCCAAATAGGCACCCGGGCAAGGATCGTCGCTACACTGGGGCGGACGCGCGAAACCGAATCGCGCCAAGCCCAACGAGGCTGAGCAACGCCGCAACGCCAAGGCCGGTCATCACCGCATCGAGCCCTGCCCCACCGAACAGCGCGCCCGCAATCGAAGGAAGCAACGCAGCCCCCATAAGCTGCGCCGTCGATGCGAAGGGAAGGCTGGCACGGGTGGGATCGAGTTCGGCCAGCGCACCGACAAGCGCCGGTGTCGCGATCAGCCAGCTTGCCCCTGTCAACACAGCCAGAACCCAGCCCGGCGCGCCGGACGGCCCGATCCACAGCAGCGTCGCGATGCTGACCATCGTGACCGATCCGGCGATCAGCGCGCGATCGATGTTGCGGCCTAGATGCGGCAACAGCATCGCAAACGCCGCCCCTGCCATTTGCCCGAACAGCGATGCCGTCAGCCGCGGGGCGACATCGGCGGCGGATAGCCCGCGCATTTCCATCCAGACGCCGATATAAGCCCAGAGGCCCGCAGCGCTCCCGACAAAGACACCCATGATGCCAAGCGCTGCGATTCCCACAGGCGGCGGGCGGCGAGCCACTTCGGCGCTATCATCGGACTGCATCTGGGGGAGCAGCACAACCAGTGGCAGGCAAAGCAGCGCCGCAGCCGATAGGTAACGCAGGATTTCATCGGCGGCAACCGCGCTCGCCGCGAACGCGAACCATTGCAACAGTATATATTGGGCGGCGGTTTGCATCAGGAGATACGCCGCAGCCGCGCGATTGACATCGGCGCGCATGGCGATTGCCGTTGCTGCCAGCGCGACGAGCAAGCCAGCGCCAGCGCCCGCAATCGCTCGAGCAATAAAAATAGGGACAGAAGCGGGCAATTGATTGCCGGCCGCCAGAACCGCAATCCCGACACTGGCCACTGCCCAGACCGGAAGCCGCCGCAACATTGCGATGCCAACGGCACAGGCAAACGCAATTGCAGCGATCTCGGTCGCCGCAAGCGTGCCAAGCGCGCTTTCTCCGATCCGGCCTTCGCGAACGAATGCTCGATATAGCAGCGGCTGAACGCCCAGCACCAGCAACCCGGCCGAACCGAACGCCAGTGCCGTCGCCAGCCGCGCGTTGCTGATGGGCAGATTGATCGACGGCGCACTGTGCGCTCGTCGCAATTCGCCTGCCGCCATTCTGATCCCCTTTGGCTTGGTGCTGACCGATAGACCGGGTGACGTCAATCCCGTTGCATCGTGCCACCGATAGGGTAGCTTTGCGTCGATCAAGGAGGTGCCATGCCCACAACCCATCACCGCACATGCCATTTGTGCGAAGCCAATTGCGGGCTGCTGATCAGCGTCGAGGGACGGCAAGTGCTCTCGATCAAGGGCGATCCCGACAACGCCCTGTCGCGCGGGCATATCTGCCCCAAGGCCACCGCGATTGCCGATTTGCAGGACGATCCTGACCGGCTGCGCACCCCGATGAAACGCACCGGCGAAAGCTGGAAAACCATCGGCTGGGATCAGGCGTTCGCCGAAATCGCCGGGCGCACCAACGCGATCCTCGCGCGCGATCCCAAATCGACCGCGCTCTATGTCGGCAACCCCAACGCACATAATTACGCCAACGGGCTGGTGATCGGCGAACTCAAAAAGGCCATTCAGACCCGCACGGTGTTTTCGGCCAGCACGCTCGATCAGATGCCGCATCAGGTGGTCAATCTATTGCTCTATGGCCATTCGGGGCTGTGGGGCGTGCCTGACATCGACCGCACCGAAATGATGATTATCATGGGCGGCAACCCGATGGCGTCGAACGGCAGCACCTGGACCGTTCCCGATTTCCGCAACCGTGCCAAGGCTTTGCGCAAACGTGGCGGCGAGCTGATCGTGATCGATCCGCGCCGCAGCGAGACCGCCAAAATCGCTGACCGGCATGTCTTCATCCGACCCGGCGGCGATGCTTGGTTCCTGATAGCGCTGCTCCTGACACTCGATGCAAAAGGCTTGGTCGATCCCGGACGGCTTGCGCCGCACCTTGAAGGATGGGACGAAGCATGGCTGGCATTGCGGCAATTCGATGCCGTCAAATGCGCCGACCGCGCGGGCGTTTCGCTCGATGATATTGCCCATATTGCCCGCCGTATGGCTGCTGGCCCCGCCGCGCTCTATGGCCGGATCGGCACATCGACGCAGAGCTTCGCGACACTCACCTCATGGCTGATCGCGCTCGCCAATATCGCAACGGGACAGATCGACCGCGAGGGCGGGTTGCTGTTCACAACGCCCGCTGTCGATACCGTCGAGACGCTTGGCCCCGGCAAGATGGGACGGTTTCATTCGCGCGTGTCTGGCCACCCCGAAGTGCTCGGTGAGCTTCCCGCCGCGAGCATGGCCGAGGAGATCGAAACCGAGGGCGAAGGCCAGATCCGCGCGCTGTTCGTCGTTGCGGGCAATCCGGTGCTGTCGAGCCCCAATGGCCGCCGCCTCGACGCTGCACTTGCCGGACTCGACCTGATGGTATCGGTCGATATGTATATCAACGAAACCGCACGGCAGGCCCATTACATCCTGCCGCCAGCCGGGCCGCTCGAAAAGGATCATTACGGGCTGTTCCTGCTCCCCATCGCCGTGCGGAACTTCGCCAATTACTCGCCGCCAGTGTTCGAGATGAGCGAAGGTGCGCTCGCCGATTGGGACATCCTGCGCGGGATTGCCGCCGCGATCGAAGGCCGCGAGGCCAGCGGCGCGACACCTGCCGAAATGCTCGACCAGATGCTTCAGAACGGGCCATATAAAACCAGCCTCGCCGCACTCGCCGAGGCACCCAGCGGTCTCGATTTCGGCGAACTCAAGGCTGGACAAATCCCCGAACGGCTCAAAACGCCCGAAAAGAAGCTGGCTTGCGCGCCGTCGGCAATCATCGCCGATCTCGCGCGCCTCGCCAGCACGGCCCGCCACGACGACGGACTCCGCCTGATCGGGCGGCGGCATTTGCGTTCGAACAACAGCTGGCTCCACAATTCGGCACGGCTGGTGAAGGGGCCAGACCGCTGCACGCTGCTGATCCACCCCGCAGACGCCCGTGCGCGCAATCTGGGCGATGGTTCGCTCGCCGAAGTCAGCTCGCGCACCGGCAGCGTTCAGATCGCGGTCGAAGTCACCGATGACATGATGCCCGGCACCGTCTCGATCCCGCACGGTTGGGGGCATGGCCTTCCCGGCGTCCGGATGGCCGTGGCAGGTGCCCATGCCGGCGTTAGCGTCAACGATCTGACCGATGAGACTTTGATCGATCCGCTGTCAGGAACGGCGGCGCTCAACGGTGTGCCTGTCGAAGTGCGCGCTTGCGGGTAAATCGTGATCGCCGCTGCCACCCAAATGCCATGATTTTGTGATCAAGCGCAGTGGACGGGGTCGATCAGCACGAGCGTGAAGCGTAATGAAACCACTGACCTTTGCCGACCGGGATTTTATACCCCTCAAATCCCCGGACGCAGGCAATCCCGGATCGCTGCGCGCGGCGCGACTGCGGATCGCCATCACCTATACCTGGCGACACCGCCGCGTTGGCAATTTCGATGCCCCGGCACGCTTCACCGAGTGGGTGCAGTGGCGAAAGCTCAATGAGCGTGACTGGCGGATGCCGCCGCTGATCGACAAGGTTGCGGTCAAACGCCATGTCGCGCACCTGCTCGGGAGTGCATTCGTCACGCCAACCTGGTTCGAAGGCTCCGATCTCCGGCAATCGCCAACATGGTCGGCTCCCTTTGTCGTCAAATCGCGTCACGGCTGCCAACAGCATGTTTTTGTCCGTGAGCATCCGGATGACTGGCGCGCCATTCGACGTGCGACCGAGCGCTGGACGCGCAACCATTATGGTTTCTGGCTCGATGAATGGGCGTATGGCCATGTGCCGCGCGGCATTCTGATCGAACCCTTTATCGGCACCGAGAATAAACTCCCCACCGATTATAAAATCCACCTTTTTGGCGGCAAGGCCGCGTGCATTCAGGTCCATCAGGACCGCGAGGTGAACCATAATATCTGCGCCTATTACGATCTCGACTGGAACCGGCTCTGGATGACGCCGGGTTGGCGCGATTGCCCGCCGCCTCAGTCGTTACCGTCGATGATCGTCGCAGCCGAAGCTCTCGCCAGCGATTTTGACTATGTGCGCGCGGACTTTTACGACATTGACGGGCAGGCACGCTTCGGCGAATTGACCTTCTATCCGGCGTCGGGATTGACCCCGCAAGACGACGCGATCGATTTCTGGCTGGGAAGCCTGTGGTCAGCTGCTAGGATGGAACGCGAAACGAAGGGGAGGATATATGATCGACGCCTTGCGCACGCCTGACGCGCGTTTCGCCAATCTGCCTGGATATGATTTCGCGCCGCATTATCTCGATCACGCCAATGCCTGCGGATGCACTATCTCGATGAAGGCGCTGGCGACACCGTGTTCCTCTGTCTCCATGGCCAGCCGAGCTGGTGCTATCTCTATCGCAAGATGATCCCGCTCCTCGCCCCGTATGGCCGGGTGGTGGCACCCGATCTGTTCGGGTTCGGGCGATCGGACAAGCCAGTCGATGACGCGGTTTACACCTTCGATTTCCACCGCCAGTCGCTGGTCGATTTTATCGAGGCTATGGACCTGACCAACATCACGCTCGTCTGCCAGGATTGGGGCGGCATATTGGGTCTGACCATTCCGCACACGATGCCCGAACGCTTCAACCGCCTGATTGTCATGAACACCGCGCTGGCCACGGGCGAAGTCACGCTTGGGCCGGGGTTCGAAATGTGGAAAGCGTTTAACCGGTCACAGCCCGATATGGACGTCGCAGCACTTTTCCAGCGCGGCACCTCGATCCTGAGCGAAGCAGAAGCCGCCGCTTACGGCGCGCCCTTCCCCGACATCCGCTACAAGGGCGGCGTTCGGC
>JANOQL010000414.1:0-1969 GCA_031414835.1 Sphingomonadales bacterium
CCACCGAGGCGGCGCAGGCGGTGATCGGCATCGCGCGCGACACTTTGAAGCAAACGCGGCTTGTGTCGGGCTATTTCACCGACAATCCCGGATCGGGCAAAGTCCTGGCCAAGCTCGGGTTTCAGCCAACTGGCGAAGTGGTCTCAAGGCATTGCCGCGCGCGAGGCGTGGCAGTGCCGTGCCGGTTGCTCGAGCTCGATCTTACCGATGACGAGCCCGCAATGCGATTGGCCGCCTGATCGTTACCTGACCACAATGCAGTTGCCGACCTGCTTGCACACCGCTGTCGCATTGGCAGGCGATCCAGCATTGGCGCGCAGGCGGTAGAACGTGTTTCCACCCACTGCAGCCGCGACGATCGATTTGGGAAATTTTGCGAGCGACGGATTGGCAGCCGTCAAACGCGACCAGGCGGCCTCTGCGCTTGCCTGCGAGCCATACGCCCCGAACTGCACCAGCCCCCCGCCAGCGGTCTGCACCGCGCCCGGTTGCTGCACAGGCGCTTTGGGGGCGAGCGCACCAGTCGATGGCGGCACTACTGCCGTCACGACAGGCTTGGTCGACGTTGCTGCGGTCTTGACAGGCGGGGTCGCACTCTTGGTGGCTGCAACCGGTGCCTCAGGCATAGTGCGCTGGTCGATCTTGCCGGTGGCCTCCGCCCCTTCGGACGTGGCGAACGCGCTATCGCCCTGGCCTTCGACCTTCATTCCGCCGGGTTGATCGGGCTTGACCTTGTAATCGCCTTCCTGCGCAGCGATCAGCGTGCCATCGCCTTGCGGATCCTGGCTGCGCAGCCACGTAACGCCGCCGACAACCACCGCCACAGCGAGCAATCCGGCAATGATGAAGCCAAGCACACGGCCTGTATCGACGCTGTCTTCCTCGACATCGTTTTCCACAGCTTCGAGCCATGGCAGCCGGTCTTCGTCCTGAAGGCCCAATTCGCGATCGGTCTCGGTCATACTCACATCTCCTCGGCCGCGGCCACCCCCATGATTGACAGCCCGTTAGCAATAATTTGGCCAATGCACGAGGCCAGATAGAGCCGCGACTGGGTTAACGCAGGATCGTTAACCACCAATATACGACGTTCGGGGCGGTCATTGCCCAGATTATACCAGGCGTGGAACGCGCCTGCGAGATCGTAGAGATAGAATGCGATCCGGTGCGGCTCGCGCGCAGCGGCTGCACTTTCGACCACGCGCGGGAATTGCGCGGCGAGTTTGGCG
Source organism: Sphingomonadales bacterium (assembly GCA_031414835.1). Lineage (GTDB taxonomy): Bacteria > Pseudomonadota > Alphaproteobacteria > Sphingomonadales > Sphingomonadaceae > Aquisediminimonas. The sequence goes on from JANOQL010000414.1 coordinate 1,230, forward strand.
ATGTCGAGATCCTCGGCGTCGAGGCGCGCCATATCGAAACTGCCGCCGACATTCTCCCCGGCAACCTTCCGCCCCAACGATTTGATCCGGGCATGGGCATATTGCACGTAGAAGACCGGATTGTCCTTCGATGCCTCAACCACTTTGGCGAAATCGAAATCCATCTGCGCATCGGCCTTACGCGTCAGCATACTGAAGCGGACAACGTCCTTCCCGACCCGGTCAACCACATCCGCCAGTGTCACGAAATTACCCGACCGCTTCGACATTTTGACAGGCTCGCCACCGTCGAGCAGCCGGACCATCTGGATGATCTTGATGTCGAACGGCTTGCCATTGGTCAGCGCTTGGACAGCAGCCTTGATCCGTTTGACGGTACCTGCATGATCGGCACCCCAGATGTCGATCAGCGCATCGGCGGATTCGGATTTCTGGAAATGATACGCCATGTCAGCGCCGAAATAGGTCCAGCTGCCATCCGATTTGCGGATCGGGCGATCCTGATCGTCACCGAACTGTGTCGATCGGAACAGCGGCAGCGTGACGGGTTCCCAATCGGGATCGACTTCGCCCTTGGGCGCTTCGAGCTGGCCTTCGTAAACGAGGCCGTCTGCCCGTAATCGCGCTTCGGCTGCTTCAGGCTTCTTCGCGGCCTGCACTGCCGCTTCGGATGAAAACAAGTCATGATGGATGCCGAGCAATGCGAGATCGGCTTTGATGAGTTCGATCATCGCCGCAAC
>JANOQL010000415.1:0-6721 GCA_031414835.1 Sphingomonadales bacterium
TCATATAAATGCGAGTGTCAGACCATGTATGATTTTATTGATCGCGACACTGCCCAGCTCGATCGCGGGGCGCAATTTCTGCTGTGGTCGATGCGAACATGGGTGCAAGCCGCCGAGGCGCGAAATTGTCCCGGACCCAAACTGGCCCCCGGCTTTGCGCGATCGCAAGTTTTATCGGCGCTTGCGCATTTTCACGGCGTGATGGTCCATTTGTCGCGTGATGCGCTTCATACAATGGCGTTCGCGCCGCATTGTTGCCGTCGGGTCAGCGAAGATGAAGCGCTGTTGCTCAGCCTGTTTCGCGCTGTCGAGACTGAAACCGATGACCGGTTGAACGAAACGCTGGCAATGTTCGTGACCGAAACAAGTGCCGCGCCATTATTGGCATCGCTATCGGCGCTGATGCGGCAGCTCGCCGCGTTCGATCTCGTGCCAGGACTCGCGGAGGTCTGAACAGCCGACATTACCGTCCGTTCACGATTTCGTGTTATCGAACATTCATGTCAGTCATTCGGCCAGATCGTCCACGCTCTTCGGTATCGACAGGTGTCGGCATGGCGGGGCTTGTGGGATTTTGCGTCTGGATTGCCATAGTTCTGGCATTTGGAGTGGGCTGGATCGGCGAGTTGGGAGCTGCGATCGGGATCGACAGGTTTGCGCGTGATCCTGTCGCTTACGCAGCGCTCGGCAGCGTGATTGCGTGCGGAATTCCGATGATCCTTTGGTCAATTCTGGTCGATCGTGCGCAACGCAACCAGACAACAGGCATCGATTGGTCTGCGCCAAATCGCGGCGACCCGTCGTTGCGCGATGTATCGATCACCAAACTCTGCGGCCTTTGGGCGACATGGGCGCTGATTGCCGCCGTTTACTGCATCGCGCGCTGGTATTGGCGTGGCAATTATCTGTTTGCGATGGAATTGTTCGCATCGCTGATCGTTCCGTTGGTACTGGTCTCGATCCCCTATGTGGTCTGGCTCGACAAACGCCTGATCGAACCGCGTAACGGCGCCTGGCATTTGGGTGCGTGGCTGACGGGGCAAAGCGGCGTCGACACTGAGGCAATCTACGGTCATTTGCGCATCTGGGCGGTTAAAGGCTTCTTCCTCGCGTTCATGGTGTCGATCGTGCCGGGGGGATTTCGTGGGCTGCTGTCAGCGAATTTCGCGCTGATCCAGACCGATCCGGTGGCGTTGGCGATCTGGCTAATCAACCTGATGTTCGTCGTCGATGTGGCGTTTGCGACCGTGGGCTATGCGCTGACGTTGCGGCCGCTCGATTCGCATATCCGATCGGCAATGCCGTATGCTGCGGGGTGGACGGCGGCGCTGATCTGTTACCCGCCGTTCGCGCTGATGTATCCGGGCGGGCCGCTTGATTATCATCCGGCGTCACAGGAATGGAATAGCTGGCTGAGCGGCCATCCCGCTCTGATGACGGTGATGGGGTTCTTCCTCGTGATCCTGACGGGCATTTACGCTTGGGCAACGGTTGCGTTCGGGTTGCGGTTTTCAAACCTCACGCATCGCGGGATCATCACCCACGGTCCGTATGCATGGACCAAGCACCCTGCCTATCTGTCGAAAAACGCGTTCTGGTGGCTTGCGGGGCTGCCGTTCCTGACGACGACCGGTAGCTCCGTCGATGCAATCCGCAACACGGCCATCCTAGCCATTGTGTCGGGCGTCTATTACTGGCGAGGCAAAACCGAGGAACGGCATTTGTCTGAAGATCCTGCATATCACGAATATGCCGCGTGGATGGCCGAACATGGCGTGATCACACGGCTGTTCAAGCGGCGGCAGCAGCGGGACAACACTGCGAAAGAGCCACAAGCGGCAGAATGATCACGCGACCGAAGGCAGCATCCGTTTTTCGCCTGCGATCCGCATCATCGCCTTTTGTAGCTTTTCGAACGCGCGGACCTCGATCTGGCGGACGCGTTCGCGGCTGACGCCGTGGTGCTGGCTCAATTCCTCGAGCGTCTGCGGCTCTTCGGTCAGGCGACGTTCGGTGAGGATGTGCACCTCGCGCTCATTCAATGAATCCATCGCCTCGGTCAGCAGCGCGTGGCGTTGCTGACGTTCCTGCGTATCGGCGACAAGTTCATCCTGAAGCGGACCATTGTCGGGCAAAATATCCTGCCACTGGCCATCGCCGTCTTCGTTCATCGAGACGTTCAACGAGGTATCGCCGCCGTTCGACATCCGGCGGTTCATCGAGATAACCTCGTCATGCGTGACGCCAAGATCCTTGGCAATCTTCATCATGTCTTCAAGACGCAAATCGCCATCTTCGAAAGCGTTCAAATTGGCCTTCATCCGGCGGAGGTTGAAAAACAACTTCTTCTGCGCCGCCGTCGTGCCGATCTTGACCAGGCTCCACGATCGCAGGATGAATTCCTGAATCGACGCCTTGATCCACCACAATGCATAGGTCGCGAGGCGGAAACCCCTGTCTGGCTCGAATTTCTTCACACCCTGCATCAGGCCGATATTGCCCTCGGAGATTAGTTCCGAAACTGGCAAGCCGTAGCCGCGATAGCCCATCGCGATTTTCGCCACGAGCCGAAGGTGCGATGTCACGAGCTTTTCAGCGGCAGCCGAATCCTGATGCTCCTGATAGCGTTTGGCGAGCATATATTCTTCCTCGGGCGCCAGCAGCGGGAATTTGCGGATTTCGGACAGATAGCGGTTGAGGCCGTCCTCGCTCCCAAGCGCGGGGATCGTCGTTGAACCTGACTTCCGTGTGACAAGCGATTTGCCAGCCATTTTCGTCTTCTCCTCGCGCTCGGGCATCGTGATAGACCCCGGAACGGATTGTTCATGAACTCTATACGCGCAGCGCCGTGAATAGTTGCTGCAAATCGTGCGGAATCGGACTTTCAAACGCCAGTTTTTTTCGATCAACAGGGTGAATGAAACCGATCAACGCCGCGTGGAGCGCCTGCCTCGTGAAATTTAGCTGCTTGAGCAGTGCTGTGTGCGAAGCGCGGGTGCGCCCGTAAACCGGGTCTCCGATTAACGGATGGCCAAGCGTTTCCATATGCACCCGAATTTGATGCGTGCGCCCGGTTTCGAGACGGCATTCAATCAGCGACGCATCCTTGAGCCGCTCGATCAGCCGGTAATGCGTCACCGCGCGCTTGCCGCGACCTTCGGTGACGATCGCGATTTTCTTGCGGTTCTGCGGAGACCGCGCCAGCGGGGCATCGACGGTTCCGGCATCGCGCAGCAGCACGCCTGATGCAATCGCGGTGTATTTCCGCTCGATGCTGTGATCGGCGAATTGTTTGGCAAGACCTTCATGCGCGCGGTCGGTTTTGGCGACAACCATCAGGCCAGAGGTATCCTTGTCGATCCGGTGGACGATCCCTGGCCGCGCGACGCCGCCAATCCCTGAAAGCCGTCCAGCGCAGTGGTGGAGCAGTGCATTGACAAGTGTGCCGTCGAAATTGCCTGCCGCCGGGTGGACGACCAGCCCAGCAGGCTTGTCGATAACCAGCAGATGATCGTCCTCAAACACGATGTGGAGCGGAATGTCCTGAGCAATGTTGTGAGCAGGCGTTGGGGCAGGAACGGTGATGCTATAGGTTTCATCGGGTTTGACCTTGCGCGAAGGATCGCGGATCAGCACACCGTCCTCGACATGGCCTGCCGAAATCAACGCTTTCAACCGTTCGCGTGACAAGGTTGGTACCAGCGCCGCCAGTGCACGATCAAGCCGCCACCCGCCCATCTCTGGCGTGATGATGACTGAAACTGTGGAACCCCCCGGCGTCATGGCTTAGGCATGTGGGGATGACGATCCGATTATCAAGCGACCTCGCGTCGCAGATACTTGCCCACGCGGCGGAGAGCCCCGGTGAGGAGGTGTGCGGCTTGCTGTTCGGCACGGTTGAGGAGATCGTAGCCATCCAGCCGACGCGCAACATTGCCACCGATATCGCGACCGAGTTCGAGATCGACACGGCAGCACTGATTGCTGCGCACAAGGCAGCGCGGAGTGGCGGCCCGCCGCTGATCGGCTTTTATCATTCGCATCCTAATGGGGTAGGGGTGCCATCGGCGCGCGACGCCGCAGCAGCAATGGCGATCATGCCCGTTTGGATTATTGTTGCTGATCGCTGCGTGAATATTTGGCTGTGGACCGCTGCCGGCTTCAAAGCGAATAGCTGACACGGATCATCAGGCCACCAGCACGGGGCCGCCCGGCATGGCTTTCACCCATCCTTCGCGCGCTTCGACGATTTTGGCGAAAAGTGCCACACCCTGCCTGCGCCACGCTGCGTCGGTTTCGGCGTTCCAGGCATCGCCCGCGGCTTCTGCCAGCGTGTCGATGGTCATCGCTATGAAGGTGTCATACTCGCTATGCGGAATGCTGCCGTAATTGCGGTGGGTGAAGGTGAGTTCGGCGATCAATGGCCACACCCAGCTTTCGCTGGTGGCAAGGCCATGCATCATCTGGAGGGTTTCGTCGGTCATCCGGGTCGCTGACGCTTCAAGGTTTGTAAAAGTCGCTGCGCGGTCAGGATAGGCCGCAAAAAAGCGCGCATAAAGCGGGCCGTTGAGGTCGGCGTCTGCAGCGGCGGCAAGGCTGGCTTCGATCAGGGCGACATCTGTTGGCATAGCAGTTCGGTTTGGGGGCCGGGTGGGGAATGTCAACGTAATCCTCCCGAAACCTTAGAGGGTCTGCCGCCATGCTGCCTTGCATCGCTGAGTCGCATCCGCCAAAGGGACCGCAGGTTTTGTAAGGGTTAAAGAAGCGTCATGGCGATGGATGCGATCAGTTTTGCGAGCTTGCTCTGTTCGCGGCTGTGCCACGATCTGTTGAGCCCTGTCGGCGCTCTGAACAACGGGATCGAGTTGCTTGCCGACGAACACGATCCCGAAATGCGCGCACGGTGCATGGAATTGCTCGCCGAAAGCGCGCGGGCATCGGCCAACAAGCTCAAGTTCTTCCGGTTGGCATTCGGCGCTGCGGGCGGTTTTGGCGAGGAGGTCGATGCCCGAGAGGCAAAGACTGCGATTGAGGGGCTGTTCGTATCGGCGGGTCGAATCGAGCTTGGCTGGCAGGTCGGCGATGCAACGCTTTCCAAACCAGCGATCAAGCTGTTGCTCAACTTGGCACTCATTGCCGGCGATGCGCTAGTGCGCGGCGGACGGCTCGAAATCGGGGCCGAAAGCCGCGATGGCGTGACTGAGATGGTCATTCGCGCCGATGGAGACCGGATCGTGCTCGACCCCGAATTGCGCAAAGCGCTTTTGGGGGAAACGCCTGAGGCCGATCTGGCCCCGCGCGCTGCGGCGGCGTGGCTTGCGCATCAATTGGCAGTTACCAATGGCGGAGCCATTCAGGCCTCACCGCCGGAAGCGCCATTCCTCCTGTTTGGCGCGACGCTCCGCGACCCACGCTAGGCCGTGGAGGCTCCCGCTCCTGTCAAAGGTCTGACCGCGCGAGACTTCGCGATTGCGGCGATCATGAATCTCATGTGGGGGCTCAACCTTATTGCTGTGAAAATGAGTGTCGATCTCGTCGATCCGATCACCGCAGCATTCCTGCGACAGGCCATGGTGCTGATGATCTGCCTGCCAGCGCTCAAGCTGATGCCCGGAAAGATGCGCCCGCTTCTGCTGCTCGGGCTCATGTCGGGTGCGCTGTTTTACATCGCCAACAACCTGTCGCTTTCGGTGTCCGAAAATATGAGCGCGCTGGCGATCGCCGGACAATTAGGAGTGCCGTTTTCACTGATTCTCGCGGTCGTTTTCTTGGGCGAACGCATCCATAAGACGCGGATCGTCGGTGTCGGGCTGTCTTTTGCAGGCGTGGCGCTAATCGCGTTCGATCCCGCAATCGTCGATGAACGGCTCGGCTTGGCGCTGATGGCACTGACGAGCCTGATCTGGGCGATCTGCTCACTTCTGCAGCGTCAACTGATCGGCGTTCCGGTCTTGACGATCTATGCGTGGATCGGACTGATTGGCACTATCCTTCTTGGGCCAGTGGCAGCGCTTGTCGAGCCGCAGGCTGTGGCTGCAATTCCGCAGATCCCGCTTGCCACGCTCGGCTGGATCCTGTTTTCGGCATTGGGATCGACGGTGATCGGGCAGGGCGCGATGAGCATCCTTCTCCAGCGCCACCCGATCAGCAGCGTCGTGCCGCTGACACTGGCCGCACCGGTGATCGCGGTGATTGCGGCATCGTTCTGGTTCGCAACGCCCTTGACGTGGCCCATTATTTTGGGCGGAATGGTCGTTATGGCGGGAATTGCAATCGTGACAATCCGGACCGCGCAAGCCGGTGAGCGCAAAGGCAGCGCTTCATGACGATCATCGACACGCCTTCGCCCAATTTCGATACGCGGTCGCTGCCGATCAGCATGATCGTGCTGCATTATACCGGGATGCAGGATGCCGCGTCGGCCATCGCGCGGCTTGCGGACCCGGATGCAAAGGTATCGGCGCATTATGTCGTGGCCGAAGATGGTCAGATTGTCCGGATGGTCGCCGAAGAGAACCGCGCCTGGCACGCGGGCAAAAGCTACTGGCGCGGGGTGACTGATATCAATTCGGCAAGCATTGGGATCGAGATCGTCAACCCCGGGCATGAATTTGGCTACCGCCCCTTTCCTGACCCACAAGTGAGTGCGGTGATCGCGCTGATGCAGGATATCCTGACGCGCCACACCGTCACGCGCGGCAATATTGTCGGCCATTCGGAT
>JANOQL010000416.1:0-1895 GCA_031414835.1 Sphingomonadales bacterium
ATCCGAATGAACGATCTCGACGCAATCTTTGCGCAGTGCTGGGATCTCTTGGCGCAAGGCGTCGCGCGTAGAAAAAGCCCTGCCCACTCTCCAGTGGTTGCAACAATCGGTAACAATGGCGTCCCGTCGCAGCGCGTGATGGTTCTGCGTATGGCGGATAAGGACAGCCGGGTGATGAGGTTTCATACCGATTTTCGTTCGGACAAGGTGCAGGACATAAAAGCGCGGCCGTCCGTCAGCGTCCTTGTTTATGATCCCGAAGCGGCACTCCAACTTCGATTGTCGGGCACTGGCATGATTGAGGGGCAAGGCGAAACTGCCAAAGCTGCCTGGGCGTCATCCACATTGTTCGCGCGCCGGTGCTACATGGCGAAAAGCGGCCCAGGAACGGTGATAGATGCCCCAGCATCGGGGCTGCCCGACTGGATCGAAGGAAAAATGCCCACTGACGAACAAATCGCCCCGGCCCGCCCGAATTTCGCTGTTCTCATTGTCGCACTGACATCGATAGAATGGTTAAGCCTAGCCAATACGGGACATCGACGGGCACGTTTCAGTTTTGGAGATGATGGTTGGACAGGCGCGTGGCTCATTCCCTGAGCCATGCGCTGTCTCGATCAGAACTTGTAGCCAGCCTCCACGCCGACCAGTCGCCTTGCCCCGGGTGAGATAAACGACCCGCCGAATTCGATCGCCGGGATAACCTCGTTCAGATATTTCCGGTTGAGCATGTTCTCCGCAAAGACTTTCAGGTTCCAATTCTGCCCTTCCAATCCGAAGCGAAGGTTTAGCACTCCGAATGCCTTGCGCTCGGCCACATCGTATCGCGCCGTACCAAAGCTTGCCGGAAGAAAATTGACCGCTGAGATTGGTATTAACCCGGTGAACAAAGTCGGGCGGTCCTGCTTCTGGACCGTATGAAACCAGGTTGGACCCGTGATCCGATAGTCCGCCCGCATGACGATATCGACCGCGTCGTTCACCGGGATTTCCATCTGGCTTCCCAGATTGATCGTGTAATCGGCAGTATAAGGCGATTTGTTGCCGACGGTGTAGGGGCGTGACGTGTTCTTTTTGATCTTGCTGTCAGTTACGTTGAGGCCGCCGAAGATGTTCCAGCCGTCGACGATCCGGGCGTTCACATTGAACTCTGCGCCTTTGACCTCGACCTTGTCGATATTCGAAACGACGCGAAGCAGGCCGAACCCACCGACGAAAAACTCAAAAAACTGCATGTCGCGAATGTTGGTGTAATAGCCTGCGAGGTCATAGGTCAGTTTTCCGTCGAGCACCGAACCCTTGATGCCAACTTCGAATGCGTTTGAGACTTCCTTGTCATACTGATCCGAAATTGCGACATCGGCATCGATCGTTCCTGGTGTTACGCCGTCGTTGAAGTTTGTCGCAACGATTGCTGCTGAACCTTGATTGTTGAAGCCACCGGATTTGAAGCCAATCCCGTAGTTTGCATAGATGTTCGTTCTGGAATCGGGCTGGAAACTCAGAGTGATTTTCGGTTCGAACTGTTTGAAAGACTTTGACCGGTCAGGAATGCCTCCTGTAGCTGGCAACGCTGGATTGATCTTTCCGCCTGTAATCGGATCGACAGCGTTCGGCACTCGGCTTGAGACGCTTCGATCCTCGATATCGTATCGCAATGCCACGCCGGCCTTGAACGTGTCGGTCAACTTATAGTCCGCAGATCCAAAGGCTGCATAGACGTCGGTTTTGAACTTGTCGGCGTAAAGCTGAGAAGTCGGGTTGGCCGTGCCGGGCGCGCTATAGGGCTGCCTGATGACGCCTTGCCCCAGATCGGCGCCAAGGCTGACCGCCGTGAACCGGTCGATCTTCAGATAATAGGCGCCGATTTGCCACGTCAGCGGGCCATCTCCGGT
>JANOQL010000417.1:0-1978 GCA_031414835.1 Sphingomonadales bacterium
GCCGGATCGAGCAGCCAAGCCAGCGGCGCTTCGAAAATCGCCGCCACCTCTTCATCATTGGCGACGAGCGTGAGATCGGCGGGAATCACGCCCAGCACCGGCGTCACCTCATACCCGGTGATCGTGCAATAGGGATCGGCAAGCCCGACAATCCGGACGCGGTTTCGTGGCATCGCGACTTCTTCTTGCGCCTCGCGCAATGCCGCATCGATCATATCGGTATCGGTCGGATCGACCCGCCCTCCGGGGAACGCAACTTGCCCCGGATGCTTGCGCATCGTGTCGGGACGCTGTGTCAGGATGACGCCGGGTTCGGGCCGGTCGGTAATCGCGACGAGCACTGCGGCAGCCACTGTATCGAGAGATGCCGGGCGCACCGCCATCCCATCGCCTGCAATCAGTGCCGATGATGGTTGCCTTGCCAGCGCCTCGGTCAGCCGTTGCACGAGGCTCACGACACCAGCCGAAAACACATGCCGCTGCTCCAGATGGCTGGCGGCTCGCCTCCGTCCTCGATCGCCCATTCGGCAATCTCATACCACGTCGCCCGCCCGATTCGGGCATCGAGGCCTTTGCGGACGTGCAGATAGGGACGCACGTCTTCGCCTGTCGTTTCGATCCGGATGGCATGATCTGCGCCCGCGATAAGAAGTTCGTCGGTATTGAGCCGGAATCCCAGCTTGCGGGCAGCGCCTGTGCCTTCGGACTTCACCTCGACCGCGACAAACGGCGCGTCTTCGACATCGATAATCAGTTTTTCCGCAGGGGTCACAAGAACGTAGCTGCCATCGTTTTCGCGTCGCAAGATCGTCGAAAACAGCTGGACCATAGCGGGCCGCTTGATTTCGCCGCCCTGATGAAACCAGCGACCATCGGCGGCAATCCGCATTTCGCTATGCCCGCGGTGCGGCGGGTTCCAGCGTTCGACTGGGGGGAGTTTGCGCGCCGCAAACGCCGCTTCAACATCATCCAGAGACAATTTGGCAAGATCGGGGGGAAGGTCGCGCATCGGCATGGCTCGCCCTACCGCGCCATTGCCTCAGGCGGCAATCGCCTTTTGTGCAAATGCAGGATCGGGGCCGAGCATTCCTTTAGGTGGCAATCCGCCCGGGCGAGTGATCCGCGCGAGCAGGCGGCGCTGTTCGAAGGGACCGGACAAGCCCCATCCGGCGGTATGCGCGTTGGAAAAGCCGAAAAAGCGGTCATAATATTCCGGATCGCCAATCATCGTCATCGCGTCTGCTCCGACAATGGGCGCTGCATCGAGAAGTGCGCGCATCAAAGCCGTACCGACACCGCCGCGCTGAAGGTCGGGCTGCACAGCCACTGGCCCGACAAGAACAAGCGGCACAGATTGCCCGATGCCCTCAAGCGCAACTGGCCAGCTTTGCAGGCTGCCAATCAGTGCCCCATCCTTGCAAGCAGCGAAGCTCAGTTCGTCGATCGGCGGCATACCGCTGCGGATCCGGTAGGCGGTGCGTGTGTGCCGGTCTATGCCGAACGCCGCATCGAGCAGCGCTTCGACTTCGGGCGTCGCCAGTGTGGCGAGCGGAACAATCTTGACCATAACACAGCAACCCAGACACCAGATAAATACGTGCGCGCCCTTAACGTTGTGGATATGAATGTGAACCCCCCACTTTCCCGATACTGCTTTCCACCCTAAAGCGCGCGGCGATATGACAGTTCACCAAGATCGCCTGACGCTCGAAGTCCGCAATCTCGAAGTGCCCGTGCTGACGGGAATCTACTCCGAAGAAACGCACTTGCCGCAACCGCTTCGCATTTCGGTGCGGGTCGATTTCGATTGCGCTCCGCATTTTGCACCCGATACGCCGCTCAACGCGTCCAAAAACTATATGGATCTGAAGCGCGCGATGACCGATGCGCTGCCGCAGGGCGTCCATTTCGTCCTGATCGAGGCGGTGGCCGATCACATCGCCGAAACGCTGTTTGTGCAGGACAAGCGCGTCCGGCG
>JANOQL010000418.1:0-2149 GCA_031414835.1 Sphingomonadales bacterium
TATGAGCGCGTCGCGACCGATCTGGTGAGCGGGGCGCAGCGTGAGGCCAGCCACAAGGCAATCAATCCGCAAGGTTTTGTCCCCGCTCTCGAGATCGACGGCGAAGTGTTTACGCAAAGCCTTGCGATCTTCGACATGCTCGATTCGCGCTTCAAGGAGCCCGGACTGGTTTCGGATGACCCCGATACCCGCGCGCGGCAATTGGCGATGGCGCTGGTGATTGCAGCAGATATTCATCCGATCAACAATCTGCGCGTCCTGCAATATCTCAAGACCGAAATGGGTCAGGAACAGGATGCGATCGATCGCTGGTATCGCCACTGGATCACAGAGGGGCTGGCGGCACTCGAAGCAATGGCTGACCCGGAAATGCCGTTTCTTGGCGGCGATCAGCCTGCAATGCCTGATATGTGCCTTGTCCCGCAGATGACCAACGCGAGGCGGTTCGATACGCCGCTCGATGCCTTTCCCAAACTGGTCGCGATCGATGCGCGGTGCCATGAAATCGATGCGTTCAAACGCGCGCATCCCGATCTGGCAAAGCCTGCCTGATAGACGGCGGCGGCAAGCGCCTCTAAGCGGCAGCGATGATTTCAATCCAAGCACCACTTTCTTTTCGTGTCTTTGCGGCTTTGTGTGAAACCCGACGCTGTTTGGACTCACACAAAGCCACGAAGGCACAAAAGCAAATGCTCGTGGCGGCGGCGCTTTTGTTGGGTTCGGCGCAGCCGGGGCTTGCCCAACCGAGCGTTTCTGGCGGAGATATCATCGTTACTGGTCGTGCGTTGCCCGAGGCGAAGGGCGATGCCGCATATGACATCGTCACGATCGACCGCGAACGGATAACGGCCTCTGCCTCGAACCGGATCGAGGATGTGCTGAAGGACGTCGCGGGCCTTACCCAGTTCCGCCGCACCGATGCGCGATCGGCCAATGCGACGAGCCAGGGCGCGACGTTACGCGGGCTTGGTGGCAATGCGTCTTCACGCGCGCTGCTGGTGCTCGATGGCGTGCCGCAAAGCGATCCGTTCGGGGGCTGGGTGACATGGCCTGCCTATGCCACCAACCGGATCGGCGAAGTGCGTGTGACGCGTGGCGGCGGGTCGGGTGTTTACGGTTCGGGTGCGCTGGCCGGCACGATCGAGTTTGAGAGTATCGGCAATGGCGGCCCCGGAGGATCGATTGCCTATGGGAGCCGTGCATCGCTCGATGCCGATGCAGTGATCGCCGGAAAACTGGGCGGAGGCTTTGCGTTCATCAGCGCCAATTTTGCCCGCAGCGACGGCTTCATTCCGATTGTGAGAAGCCAGCGTGGGCGAGCTGACATTGCCGCACCCTATGAACAGGCCAGCATCGCCGCGCGCGCGGTCGTGCCTGCCGGGCCGGACACCGAAATCCAAGGTTCGCTTCTGGGCTTTCGCGACAGGCGGACGCGTGGCACGATCCTTTCGCAAAATGGCGGCGATGGTGCCGATGCCAGCATTCGCGTCGTCCATCGCGGGCGTTGGCAGGTCCAGGCGCTGGCCTATGTTCAGGCGCGCGAGTTTCGCAGCCGGTTCGTCAGCGTGGATGCGGCACGCGCGACGGTGCTCCAGACCACCGATCAGTTCAACGTGCCATCGACGGGCCTTGGCGCTCGTTTTGAGATCCGCCCCCCTCTTGGCGATAATGTGGAATTGCGGCTCGGCGGCGACTGGAGGCGCACGGTTGGCGAAACCAATGAGTTTTTCACTTATGTGAATGCGCTGCCAACGCGATTGCGTGAGGCAGGTGGGACGAACGAAACGCTTGGTGGCTTTGCCGAAGCCAGCGCGACGCTTGGAAATCTGACGGTGACTGGCGGTGCGCGGATCGATCGCTGGGCCATCGAGGATGGTAGGCTGGTCGAACGCACCATCGCCACTGGCAGTTTCATCCGCAACGACATCGCGCCTAATCGTGATGGGTGGGAACCGACCGGACGGGCGGGGCTGGCGTATCGGGCAGGATCGGTAACACTGCGCAGTGCCGCCTATCTCGGCTGGCGGTTGCCGACGCTCAACGAACTCTATCGCCCTTTCCGCGTTGGCGCCGATGCGACGGCAGCCAACCCGGCGCTTGCCCCAGAACGGATGCGCGGCGCGGAAATCGGTGTCGATTGGCAAGCCGC
>JANOQL010000419.1:0-1647 GCA_031414835.1 Sphingomonadales bacterium
TCGAGCAGGCGGACGACGATGATCGTCGCGGTCCAGGTGACGATCTGCGAGAGGATCTGGCTTCCCGAACGCCAGAACACGGCACTGCGGACGCGGTTCTGCAATCCGGGTGTCTGGCCGGGGACGGGGCTACTCAACTCACTCACCTGGCCAACTGTAGTAGGAGAAAGTGAATATCGTGCTTGACCATGTCCGATGTCATATTTGTCCGCTCACCTCGAGCGAAGTCGAGAGGCTGTTTCGAGCGAAGCCGAGAAATCTTGGCAATGTAGAAGCAGCGTCTCGGCTGCGCTCGACGCAGTCTCTCGACTGCGCTCGAGAAGAGCGGCCCTGGTTGCGTTGCCAACCTGTCAAAGTCCAGGCAATCACTCCGCCAGCGCCTCGGCAATCAGACGACGCGTGTTGGCAACGCCATAAAGCGCGATGAAGCTGCCCATACGCGGGCCCTGGGCCGTGCCGAGCAGCGTTTCGTAAAGCGCGCGGAACCAGTCGCGCAACGATTCAAATCCGGCTTCGTTGCCAATGGTGTAGACGATCGTCTGGATGTCTTCGGGCACTGCCGTTTCTGCGACAGTCGCCAGTTCGTCATTGAGCCGTTCGAGTGCCGCCACTTCGATGCCTTCGGGTTTGCGGCGCTTGAGCGTGGGCGCGACGACATCGCGATTATAGGCGAGCGCCAGCGGCACCAGCTTGGCAAGCTCGGGCTGCGCTGCGGGCGAGGCATCGGCGACATAATTGCCGAGATAGCCCCAGACCTGAGCCTCGGTCGCATCGGCCCCCATCACGCCGACCAGATTGAGCAGCAGCCCGAACGTGACAGGCGGTGCACTGGTCGGCACCGGCTCGCCCCGCGCAGCATGGAGATGATGCACCGGATTGCCCAGCTTTTGCTCGATCGGTTGCGCGGCGTAATTGCCGCGAAACTGGAAATACTCATCGACCGCGCGCGGGATCACCCCCATGTGGAGTTGCTTGGCGCGGCGTGGTTCGCGGAAGATGTAAAAGGAAAGGCTTTCTTCGGTGCCATAGGTCAGCCATTGTTCGAGGCTGAGGCCGTTGCCCTTCGACTTCGAAATCTTCTCGCCCTTTTCGTCGAGGAACATTTCATAGTTGAACCCCTCGGGCGGCTTGGCACCCAGCGCACGGGTGATCTTTCCGCTTTGCGTGACGCTATCGATCAGATCCTTGCCCGCCATTTCATAATCGACGCCCAACGCGACCCAGCGCATCGCCCAATCGACCTTCCATTGCAGCTTCGCCTGCCCGCCGAGGATCGACTGGGTGACGCGTTCGCCTTCGTCCTCGAACGACACCAGCCCCGCATCGGCATCGACGACTTCGACCGGCACCTGCAACACGATCCCGCTCTTTGCGCTCACTGGCAGCACAGGCGAATAGGTCGCCTGGCGTTCCTTGCCCAAAGTCGGCAGCATGATGTCCATGATCGCCTGATAGCGGTGGAGGATCAGCTTGAGCGTGTCATCGAACTGCCCGCTGGCATAAGCCTCGGTCGATGAGACGAATTCATATTCGAACCCGAAGCGATCGAGAAATTCGCGGAGGCGCGCATTATTATGTGCGGCAAAGCTGTCATGTGTCCCGAACGGATCAGGGACGCTGGTGAGCGGCTTGCCAAGATATTCGGAA
>JANOQL010000420.1:0-4118 GCA_031414835.1 Sphingomonadales bacterium
CTGCTCCCGTTGCGCGCGCGGCCGAACCGCAGCTGTCGCGGCTCGAACTGCAAACGAAATTGTTGCGCGAGGCCGAAGAAGCGCGCTTTTCATCGCTCGAAGAAGCGCGCCGCCGCGAAGATCGTGCCAAGATCGACACGAGCGAAGATGAAAAGCGTCGCGCAGAAGAAAACCGCAAGGCCGAAGAAGACCGCGCCGAAGCTGACCGTGTGTTGGCCGAAGAAGAGGCCCGCAAGGCCGCGCTGGCCGAAGAACGCGCGGCTGCCGCGCCTGTTTCACCTGCGTCGGCACCCGCTGAAGACCGAGACATCCGCCGTCCTGGCACTGGCCTACCACCGCGCCGTGAGCCTGAGCGCCCCAATCGCAACCGCACCGACGATCGCCGCCAATCGGGGAAGCTGACGGTAACGCGCGCACTCGACGATGGCGATGGCGCACGGGCTCGTTCGCTTGCTGCGCTCAAACGCGCACGCGAAAAGGACAAGCGCTCGCACTCGTCGGGTGTGCCGTCTGCCAAGCAGGTGCGCGACGTTCAGGTGCCTGAATCGATCACGGTTCAGGAACTTGCCAACCGGATGGCCGAGCGCGGTTCCGCGCTTATCAAGGCGCTGTTCAAGATGGGCAGCCCGGTCGCGATGGGCGATACCATCGATCAGGATACCGCCGAATTGCTGGTGACCGAATTCGGCCACAACATCGTCCGCGTTTCGGATTCGGATATCGATATCGTCAACGATAGCGATGTCGACGCCGATGACACGCAGGCCACACGTCCGCCCGTTGTCACGATCATGGGGCATGTCGATCACGGCAAGACGTCGCTGCTCGATGCGTTGCGCGGCACCGATGTTGTTGCGGGCGAAGCTGGCGGTATTACGCAGCATATCGGCGCTTATCAGCTGACGATGAAGGATAAATCGAAGATCACCTTCCTCGATACGCCAGGCCATGAAGCGTTCAGCGACATGCGCGCGCGCGGTGCCAATGTGACTGACATCGTCATCCTCGTCGTCGCTGCCGATGATGGGCCAAAGCCGCAGACTATCGAGGCGATCAACCATGTGAAGGCCGCAGGCGTGCCGATGATCGTTGCGATCACGAAGAGCGACAAGCCCGAAGCCGACGCCAAAAAGGTGCGCGAACAGCTGTTGCAATATGAAGTGATCGTTGAATCGCTTTCGGGCGATACTCAGGAAGTCGAAGTTTCGGCGAAGGCTGGAACAGGACTCGATACCCTCGTTGAAAAGATCCAGCTTCAAGCCGAACTGTCCGAACTCAAGGCCAATGCGGATCGCGCGGCCGAGGGCAAAGTAATCGAAGCCAAACTCGATAAGGGCCGTGGTCCGGTTGCAACGATCCTCGTTCAGCGTGGCACGCTGCGCACCGGAGATATTTTCGTGGTCGGCGCCGAAAGCGGCCGCGTCCGGGCGATGGTCGATGACAAGGGTCGCCAGATCAAGGAAGCCGGGCCATCGATGCCGGTCGAAGTCTTGGGGCTTGGCGGCGTGCCTTCTGCCGGAGACACGCTCACCGTTGTCGAAAACGAAGCGCGCGCACGCGAAGTTGCCTTGTATCGTGCAGGCGTCGCGACGGCGAAGCGCACTGGAACCGGGCCTGCCAGCCTAGAAGCGATGTTCTCGGCGCTGAAAGAAAAGCAGGCAGTCGAATATCCGCTGGTCGTCAAGGGCGATGTGCAGGGTTCAGTCGAAGCCATTGTTTCGGCGCTGCTCAAGATCGGCAATGACGATATCAAGGTCCGCGTGCTGCACGCAGGCGTTGGCGGAATCACCGAAAGCGATGTGACGCTGGCAGGCGCAAGCGGTGCGCCAATCCTCGGCTTCAACGTCCGCGCCAATGCCAAGGCCAAGGAAATCGCCGAACGCCAGAAGGTTGCGCTCAAATATTATGACGTGATCTACGATCTGACCGACGACATTCGCGCGGGTATGATCGGGGAGCTGGGGCCGGAATATTTCGAAACAGTCGTCGGCCGCGCCGAAATTCGCGAAGTCTTCCCCGCTGGCAAGCATGGCAAGGCGGCAGGTCTTCTCGTTACCGATGGTTACATCAAGAAGAACCTCCGCGCCCGCGTCACCCGCGACGATGTCATCGTCTACACCGGCTCGATCAGCAATTTGCGCCGGTTCAAGGATGACGTCGCCGAAGTCCGTGCTGGCCTCGAATGCGGTGTCACGCTGGAAGCCACGACCGACATCAAGAAGGGCGATTTCCTCGAAACCTTCGAAGTCGAGGAACGCGTGCGGACGCTTTAATGGCCACGGCTCCCGAAACCCGCTCTGTCCGCGTCCTTCGTGTTGGCGAACAGGTGCGGCATGTGCTGTCTGAAATCCTCGTGCGCAGCGAAGTGCATGATGATATTCTTGCCGCGCATCCGGTTTCGGTCACCGAGGTCCGCATGTCGCCCGATCTGCGCCACGCGACGGTGTTCGTGAAGCCGCTGCTTGGCAAGAATGAGGAGGCGGTGCTGAAGGCGCTGCGCACCAATACTGCGTTCCTCCAGAAGGAAGTCGCAGCGCGGGTGCAACAGAAATACGCCGCGAAACTCAAGTTCCTCGCCGATGAGAGCTTCGATGAAGGCGGCCATGTTGATAAGCTGCTCCGTGCACCCAAAGTGGCGCAGGATTTGAACGATGGCTGAGCTCCCGATTCAACGTGCCAGACTGCTCAAGGGTGGGCTGATCACTATCCCGATTACCATCAGGCGTCAGCTAGGCTGGAAAGGCGGCACCAAGGTCGAAATCGTGGAATTGGACGACGGAATTTTGCTCAAGCCTCTCGATAATACGCCAGACACTTTGCAGCCGGGTCAATAGCAACCGCTAATGGCCAAGCTCTATTTCTATTATGCCTCAATGAATGCAGGGAAATCGACCACGCTGCTCCAGGCCGATTTCAACTATCGCGAACGCGGGATGGAAACGATGCTGTGGACTGCGGCGTTCGACGATCGATACGGCGCAGGTCAGGTGACGTCGCGGATCGGGTTGCAGGCCGATGCGCAGCTGTTCGATCCTGATACCGATCTTGAGCGCAATTGTCTCGAGAAGCACAAGGCCTCTTCCCTCGCCTGCATCATGGTCGACGAGGCGCAGTTTCTGTCGCGCGCACAAGTGCTGCAACTCGCCCGGCTTGCCGACCGGCACGGTATCCCTGTCCTCTGCTACGGACTGCGCACCGATTTTCAGGGAGAACTTTTCCCCGGATCGGCGGCGCTGCTGGGGCTGGCTGACGCGCTTATTGAACTCAAGGCCGTCTGCGAATGCGGGCGCAAATCGACGATGAACCTCCGCGTCGATGCTGACGGCAAAGCGATCCGCGAAGGCGCGCAGACCGAAGTTGGCGGCAATGATCGCTATGTTGCTCTTTGCCGCCGCCATTTCATGGAACGCACCGGCGGCTGAACGGCGCTATTTGCTGCGCTTCATGTTCTGGACCGCCGCCAGCGTGTTTTTCACATGCAACCGGTAATCCATCGCGGAATATGCGTAAGCGATCGTGCCATTGGTTGCGATCACATAACTTGTGCGGTTCGATCGCGGGCTGGTGCCGAGTTTGACGTCGAAGGCTGCGATGGCCTGTGGTGTGGCCTTTGCAACGGCAAATTTGTCGCGACAGGCTTCGCGCGAGAATTTGACCAGCGTTGGCATATCATCACCGGAAACACCGACAATCGTTGCCCCGGCCTTGGCGAACTCGGCTTGATTTTCGGCAAACTCCTGCGTTTCAAGCGTGCAGCCTTGCGTGAATGCGGCAGGGAAGAAATAGACCACGACCGGCCCCTTGCGCAGTGCCTTTTGCAAATCGAAAGACACAGCTTTTCCGGCAAGCGCGGCAGTCGTGCGGAACGGGGGCGCTTTGGCACCGGGAGAAAGGGCTGCACTTGCGGGAAGCGAGGTGATCAACAGCAATGCGGCAACAGGAATCGGTCTCACAGTCGTTCTCCTTGAGGCGACGGCGTAGCGTGACGCCAAAACTATGCAACCGCTGCTTGACATCATCGCGACTCATCGGCATTGCAAAACCATTCCAGAAACAGCTGCAGCGGCGGCGCATTTTGCGCGCGTCGTGTTTGTCGTTTTTGCGGACACATCACGCGA
>JANOQL010000421.1:0-5660 GCA_031414835.1 Sphingomonadales bacterium
ATATGAGCGGGGGAGAAGGCTTGATATGAGCGGGGGAGAAGGAACGCCCGACGTTGTCCCCCCCCCCTTTCGCCGGATGTGTCTGGTGCATTGCACCAATCCGACATTTTCGGTTTGACGCGGGGTTGGAAGCAACACAAGCCTTCCCCTGTTGCCCGTCCTTCGCCTAAGGCACAGGCGTGCGGGCTCGAGACACCAGATGCTGACGTTATCCCACGGCATGGCCGTGCTTATCGGCGTCGTCATGGCGCTGTGGCTGGCTGGCGGGGCGTGGACTGTGGCAACCGGGCTGCAATTGCGCCGGAAGGCCCAATCGGCGAGCCAGCAGGCCGACCGTCTTGCGTCGCTGCTCGATTCCGCTCCGGCGCTCCCGATCGTGGTCAAAGGCGATGGCCGGATCGAAGCGCCCGATCGGCTGGCAGACTGGTTCGGCCTCCCCAAAATGCCCAATTTCCTGACCGATCTTTCGACACCGGGCGCTGGATTATCCGATGAGGATGCCGCAGGTCTGGTCAAGGATACGTCCGCCGTTCAGAAAACCGGTCGGAATTTTGCGCGGGCTTGCCGTCCACGCGGGTCTTCGCGGACGTTGCTGATCAAAGGCGCGCCTGCATCGACGCGCCTTGCTGCCAATAATGCCGTCATTCTCTGGGTGTTCGATGCCACCGACAGTCAGGCCGAGATCGGCCGCCTGGGTGAAGATGTGCAGCGGCTTGGCACTGCGTTCGAAAGGTTATCCGGGCTCATCGAAGCGGCCCCGCTGCCGATGTGGCATCGCGGAAACGATTTGCGTCTTGCGCTGGTCAACCGCGCCTATGTCCGTGCTGTCGAGGCCGAAAGCGCCGCAGACGTGATCGAACGCCAGATCGAACTGGTCGATGCGACAGGCGATGCGCATCCGATTTCGGCGGCCAGAGCCGCGCAGCAAACCAAGGTTGCGACGAGCCGTGTCGTGCCAGTGACGCTGGCTGGTGAACGGCGTGCGATGCGCGTCGTCGATGTGCCATTGGAAGAGGCAGGCGTTGCAGGCTATGCGCTAGATGTCGAAGAGGCCGAACGCGCGCGCGCCGCTTTCCGCCGCTTTGCTGACTCGCAGCGCAGCACGCTTGACAGGCTATCAGCAGGCGTCGCGCAATTCGCGGCCGACCGGAGCCTTGTGTTTTGCAATGAGGCGTTCCAGCGGATGTTTGCGATGCGGCCCGAATGGGTTGCCGAACAGCCTGACTTCGACCGGCTGCTCGACAGGATGCGCGAAACCGGCCGCGTTCCCGACATGCGCGATTTTCCCGCATGGAAGGCCGAGCGGCGGCAATGGTTTGTCTCTACCGAAGGCGCGATCGACGAAAACTGGATCATCCCGCCCGGAATGCACCTGCGGCTGGTGGTGCAGACATTGCCCGATGGCGGGCTGCTGCTGATTTTTGAAGATCGCACCGAACAGGCGCAGCTATCGAGCGCGCGCGACATCTTGTTGCGGGTTCGCGCCGCGATGTTCGACAATCTGTTCGAAGCGGTCGGCGTATTCGAATCCGATGGGCGGCTCCATCTGTGGAACAACCGGTTCCGCCATATCTGGGCCTTCGAGGAGGAATTCCTTGCCACGCATCCGCATGTCGATGCGCTGGCAGAGGTCGCAGCCGCGCAGCTTTCCAATCCCGGTCGCGCGGCGCTGATCCGCGAACTGGTGCGCTCGGCGACGGTTGAGCGAACGCAGCGCAGCGGGCGGATCGCGCTCAAATCGGGTCGGCATTTCGAATGTGCCGCTGTGCCGCTGCCCGATGGCAATGCGTTGCTGGCGATGCTCGACATTACAGATAGCCGCAAGATCGAACGCGTGCTGCGCGAACGCGCCGATGCGCTCGAAGAGGCAGATCGCGTCAAGACCGCGTTCCTCGCCAATATGAGTTATGAGTTGCGCACGCCTTTGACGTCGATCAGCGGCTTTGCCGAAATGCTCGAGCAAGGCTTTGGCGGCGCGCTCGATGATGCGGGCAAGGGTTATGCCGGTGCCATCGTCGAATCATCGGGCAAATTATCGCACCTGATCGACCGCGTGCTCGATCTGACACAGGCCGAAAGCGCGCTGCCGCTCGAAAAAAAGCATGTCGAGCTTGCCGTCATGCTTCACGATGCCGCGCGCGATCACAAAGCATCGGCGGACGCCAAAGGCATCGATTTTGCGGTGCAGATCGATCCCGAAGTCGGCGCGCTGTCTGGCGATGGACGGCGGCTGCGTCAGGCGGTCGATCAACTGCTCGACAATGCGCTCGCCTATACGCCCAAAGGCGGGCGCGTGCTTCTCCATGCCGCAGGCGATGCGCGTGAGGCGCAGATCGTCGTTTCGGACAACGGCCCGGGAATGGATGCAGTGGCACAGGCTGCCGCGCTCAACCCGTTCAGCAAACTGGGCGACGCGCGGGTCGCACGCGATAGCGATGAAACGCTGGGAATCGGTTTGCCGCTCGCGCGCCAGTTCGTCGAAGCCCATGGCGGCACGCTGACGCTCTATTCCGAACCCGACGAAGGCACTGCGGTGTCGATCGCCCTCCCGCGCTGACCCGATGCTCCTTGCAGATGCCGCAGCAACTGAAGCCTTCGGGCATCGCATTGGCGCGATGCTGACGGCCGGAGATATCGTCGCGCTTTCGGGCGATCTCGGCGCGGGCAAAACCTGCCTTGCGCGCGGCATCTTGCTTGGTGCGGGCTTTGCAGGCGAGGAGCCCAGCCCGAGTTTTGCGCTTGTGATCCCTTATGATCCGCCCGTCGTGCGGTTTCCGGTCTGGCACGTCGATCTGTATCGGCTCGAAGCGCCCGAAGACGCGGAACAGCTGGCGCTCGATGAGGTGCTGGTCGATGGTGCGCTGATCATCGAATGGCCCGAACGGCTGGGCAATCGGCTCTGGCCAGAAGCGCTGATGCTTCGGCTCGACCCGATCGATGACGGTCGCATCTTGACAGCGCGCGTGCCTTCCGGCTGGAGCGCGCGATGGTCGTCATGATACCGCCTGCGGGCGCACAGCAATTTCTCGATGCGGCAGGCTGGAAGGGGGCAGAGATTGGCCCGCTTGCAGGCGACGCCTCGTTCCGCCGGTATTTTCGCGTGACCGATGGGTCGCGGCAGGCCGTGCTGATGGATGCGCCGCCGCCGCATGAAGATCCGCGTCCTTATATGGATATTGCGCAATGGCTGGTGGCGCATGGCTTTGCCGCGCCGAACATCCTGGCGAGCGATCTCGATCAGGGGCTGTTGCTGATCGAGGATTTCGGATCGCGGCGGATGCGTGAGGCAGTCGATGCCGATGCCAACATCGAATTCGATGTCTATCGCGGCGTTACCGACTTGCTGGTGGCGCTTCACACAATCACGCCGCCGCCGCTCGAAACGCATGGGTTGGATCGCTTTTTGGAAGAGGTCGCCCTGTTTCCCGAATGGTATGCGCCGTTTGCAGGTCTCGATGTCGATACCGATGGATTTGCGGCCGCATGGCGCAAGGTGCTTGCGCCTGTGTGCGATGCGCTGACGGCGCCTGTCCTCGAACTGCGCGATTATCATGCCGAAAATGTGATGCTGATCGATGGAGCGACGGGGCAGGCGCGGTTCGGACTGCTCGATTTTCAGGATGCGTTGCAGGGCCACCCGGCTTACGATCTCGCGTCGATGCTCCAGGATGCACGGCGCGATGTGCCACAGATTGTCGAACGCGCCATGCTCGAACGCTATTTGCAGGCGACAGGATCGGGGTCCGCATTCGAAACCGCCTATTGGGTGCTCGCGGCGCAGCGCAACACGCGGATATTGGGGCTGTTCGTGCGGCTGTGGAAACGCGATAAAAAGCCGCTCTACACGCGCTTCCAGCCGCGCATGTGGGGCTTGCTCGAACGCGATCTCGATCATCCCGCGCTCGAACCGGTGCGTCACTGGTTCGATGTGCACGTGCCACCGCCAAAACGCGCGCAACTCTGGCTGGACCTGGGGCTGTGAACCACGCTGCCGTTCCCCAAACCGCGATGGTGATGGCGGCAGGGCTTGGCAAGCGGATGCGCCCGCTGACGGCAACGCGGCCCAAGCCGCTGGTGCAAGTGGCGGGCACCACGCTGCTCGATCATGTGCTCGATCATCTGGCTTCGGCGGGCGTCAAGCGCGCGGTGGTCAACGTGCATTATCTTGCCGATGCATTGGAAGCACATGTTGCGCGAAAGTCGCACGGACTTGAGATCGTGATTTCGGACGAGCGCGGCATGCTGCTTGAAACAGGTGGCGGGCTGATCCGCGCCAAGCCGCTGATCGCGGGGGATCCGTTCCTGTGCGTCAACACCGACAATATCTGGGTCGATGGCCCTGTTAACGCGATCCAGCTGCTCGCCGATCGGTGGGACGATGGAAACATGGATGCGCTGTTGCTGATGGTGCCACTGGCACGCGCGCACCATCATCATGGCCGGGGCGATTTTCACGTCGATCCGGTCGGGCGATTGAACCGCCGGAAACAGGGGCGGATCGCGCCGTTCGTCTGGACCGGCATTCAGATGCTGTCGAAGCGATTGCTGGTCGATCCACCGCAGGATAAATTTTCGACCAATATCTTCTGGGACCGCGCGATTGCGGCCGGCCGTGCGTTCGGCGTCGTGCATCAGGGGCTGTGGTTCGATGTCGGAACACCGCAAGCGATCCCCAAAACCGAAGCGATGCTCGCCGATGGGTGAAGCGGCCCGGCCCGCGGTGTTCACGATCCCTGTTGGCCGCGCTTTTGCCGATGCGCTCGTCGAAGGCATCCTGGCGCAGCATGGCGGATCCCCGTTGTCGCTGGCCCGCGGGCTGATCCTGCTGCCAACCAACCGTGCGGTGCAGGCGCTGCATCAGGCGTTCGTCCGACGGGCCGAGACGGGCCTTTTGCTGCCGCGCATGGCCGCAATTGGCGATATCGATCTCGATGAAAGCATTGGCGCTGCCCTTGAATCGCTCGATCCTGCTATCCCGCCTGCCATCGATCCGCTGAAACGTCAGGCCATGCTTGCCCGGTTGATCCAGACAGCGGCGATGAATGACGATCCAGCTGCCATGCCCGCTGCTGCTGCCATGCGGCTGGCGCGCGAACTGGGGCGGACCCGCGATCAGCTGCTGATCGAACGCATCGAACCGTCACGATTGAACGATCCGGACCTCGGCGATCTTGCCGAACACTGGAATGTGTCGCTCGAAAAGCTCCACGCGCTGCTGACCGTTTGGCCGATGATGCTGGCGGACATGGGCAAGGTCGATCTGGCCGAACGACGCAACATCCTGCTCGACCGTCTGGCGACGCGCTGGGCCGATACGCCGCCACCGGGATTTGTGATTGCTGCCGGGATCGATTCGACTGCGCCTGCGATTGCCGGGTTGCTCAAGACGATTTCGCGAATGCCTCAGGGTCAGGTCGTCTTCGCCGCGCTCGACGCCGACATGCCCGATGAGGAATGGGCCGAAATCGCAAAGGGGTCTGACGGGCGCGCGCTCGAAGTCCATCCGCAGCATCATTTGCAACTGTTGCTGGGCCAGATGGGGTCGGGGAAGGCCGAAGTCGTTCTATGGCCCGGATCGGCGGCGGCTGCGCAATCGCCGCGCGCGCAACTGGCGAGGCTGACATTTCTGCCTGCCAGATTCACCGGCGCGTGGGAAAAAC
>JANOQL010000422.1:0-23078 GCA_031414835.1 Sphingomonadales bacterium
CACCGGCGGATAGCCATGCGCGCCGAGAATCTCCTCAAGCACCGGCCCGATTCGCACGATCCGCCCCCGCGCGTTACGCGACGGGATGATGAAGCCGAGTGCGCTATCGATGATCGGGGTGTCGGCCATTATTCACTGTCATCCATCCGCAGATCGCCTCGTAAACCTGTAGTGTCACGGCCCGGTCAATCGAACCCAGTTTGTTAGCCGTTGTTGCGTCGAGCGTAGCGAACTTTGCCGTTCTGATTTTCGACGGATGATTAAGGCCGGCCGCTGCATAGTTATCGATTGCGATGTCCCCGGGCCAGCCTCTCCGCGCTGCGCTGGTGATCATGAGTGCCCAGACCAGCATCCCGTCGGGCCCAAGCGGCGAATTCGAAACGATCAGCGCGGGCCGCGTCGCAATACGATCAGTCTCGACGTGCGGAAACGGCACCCAGACAACGTCACCGGGTGCAAAGATCGTCATACACACTATCGAGTTCGTCGGCCCATTCGGAAAAAGTCGAGAAATTGTTGACGAAGCCATCGCCATCGGTGGCCTTGACGCGACGCACCCGGGCAATATCACCTTCTATGTCATAGGCGATGTTGTCACCCGGCTTCAGCCCAAGAGCAAGACGGACGGCTCGGGGAATCGTCGTCTGCGATTTGGCAGTGATGCGTCCCATAATCATGTCCGTAAAGTAAGGAACTTCCTTGCTTATGACAAGGCCTTACCCGATCAGCCCGAAAGCCCAGAGCAGGATCGATTTCTGTGCGTGGAGGCGGTTTTCGGCTTCGGCCCAGATCAGCGACTGCGGACCATCGATCACGCTATCGGTCACTTCCTCGCCGCGATGTGCAGGCAGGCAGTGGAGGAAGGCGGCGGCGGGTGCGGCCTTGGCCATGAGGCGGTCGTTGACCTGATACGGCATCATCGCGGCGATTTTGTTGTGGACATGCTCCTGACCCATCGACACCCATGTGTCGGTGACGACGACATTGGCTCCGACGACAGCCGCATTCGCATCTTCGACGATGAGGATTTCGACCCCGCGCGTCTGTGCCTGCGCTACGAATGCGGGATCGGGCGAATAGCCTCGCGGGCATCCGAGTCGCACCGAAAAGCCCATCAGGCCCGCGGCTTCGATGATCGAATTGGCGACATTATTGCCATCGCCAAGCCACGCCCATTGCGAGTCTTTGAGCGCCCGACCGCTTTCCTGCACCGTCAGCAGATCGGCCATGATCTGGCTGGGGTGCGACAGGTCGGTCAGGCCGTTGATCACCGGCACGCTTGCGTTTGCGGCGAGTTCCTCGATCTTGGCATGATCGTCGGTGCGGATCATGATCGCATCGACATAGGATGACAGCACCCGCGCGGTGTCGGCAATCGTCTCGCCGCGCCCCAACTGCATTGATCCGGCCTCGGCGACGATGGTCGTTCCGCCCAATTGCCGCATCGCCATGTCATATGACACGCGGGTGCGCGTCGAGCTTTTCTCAAAGATCATTGCGAGCGTGTGACCATTGAGCGGTGCGTCGCTGTCGGGCTTGCCTTTGGGCCAGCCTAGCCGCTCAGCCTTACGCGCCACCGCATCTGAAAGCATTGCGCTGATCCCGGCCTCTCCCGCGTCGGAAAGGCTCAGGAAATGCCGTGTCACGCCGCCTGCGGGAGCTGGTAATCCCGCGCGGCTGCCGACAATTTCTCGACGCATTCGGCGATGTGGCTTTCATCGATGATGAGTGGCGGCAGAATGCGGACGACATTATCGCCCGCCGCCACCGTCAGTAGCCCGTGATGATCGCGGCAATGCGCGACGAACGCCCGGCTGTCCGATTTGAGCCGCAATCCCAGCATCAGCCCGAGCCCGCGTAGCCCGAGAAACAGCTCATCATGGTTGGGGATCATCTGGTTCAGCGCCGCGCGCAGCCGGTCGCGCATCGCGCACACTTGGGTGAGAAACTCATCATTCGCGACGACATCGAGCACCGCATTTGCCGCAGCCATCGCCAGCGGGTTGCCGCCATAGGTGCTGCCGTGGGTGCCAACGACCATGCCCTTGGCAGCCTCTTCAGTCGCCAGACACGCCCCTAGGGGAAAGCCGCCGCCGATGCCCTTTGCCACCGCCATGATGTCGGGCGTAATCCCGTAATGTTCATGAGCGAACAGCTTGCCAGTACGCGCCATGCCGCACTGCACCTCATCGAGCACCAGCAACAGCCCGTGCTTGTCGCAGGCTTCGCGCAAGCCACGCAGAAAGTCCTGGCTCGCCGGTTTGATCCCGCCTTCGCCCTGCACCGGTTCGACGAGAAAACCCGCCGTCGTATCATCGATCAGCGCCAGTGCTGCATCCAAGTCATCGAATGGCGCATAGGCAAAACCGGGTAATAACGGCTCGAACCCGTTGCGCATCTTTTCCTGATTGGTCGCGCTGATCGTGCCAAGCGTGCGCCCGTGAAACGCGTTGTGAAAGGTGAGCAGCGTCGAACGCTGCGGATTGCCCGAGACGGCATGATATCGCCGCGCGGTTTTGATCGCGCATTCGACCGCCTCGGCCCCCGAATTGGTGAAGAACACCGTGTCTGCAAAGGTCAGATCGACAAGCCGCTGCGCCAGCATTTCGCCTTGCGGGCTGCCATAGAGGTTCGACACATGGATCAGCGTTGCCGCCTGATCCTGGATCGCCTTGGTCAGATGCGGGTGGCCATGGCCAAGCAGATTAACCGCGATGCCGCTCGCAAAATCGAGATAGCGTTCGCCGCGCTCGCCGATCAGATAGCATCCTTCGCCTCGAATCGGACGCACCCCGCACCGTGGGTAAACGGGCATGAGTGGCGTGATCGTCATCGGCTTGGTCCTTCCTCAATGGCAAAAGGCGACCCGAATAAGGCCGCCTTGGCACAATGCCCTGATAATGACGTGCCAAAGGGGGGGCAACCCCTGCCACAGCTTCAGTGGCGCCATCGAATGCACGAGCCTTTTGTCACAGGTCGCTTTGCGTCTGCACCCGCATTTTCCACCAGCCTTTGCTGAAAATCCAATATTTGGGTGCGCAAGGGAAAACTCGCCAACGGAACAATTCCGGTTTTGATCGGTCTTCTCAAAGTATCGATTCAAAGGAGTATCATCATGGCCAGCAGCGCGTCCAAAACCCCTACTGGGAAGAAGGCAGCGGCAAAAACGTCGGCGTCTAAACCTGCGACAGGCAAGGCACCTTTCAGAAAGGCACGCCAATTTTCGCCTCGTGACACTGTTGGGCAGTTCAAAAGCCGGTTCGGACAAATTCGGCCGCTGGCGGTTTCGCGCAATCAGGCCGCAGCGGCTGTGGCCATCACGGCGGTGGGGATCGGCGCTGGCGTCTTGTTAAATTGGCTGTGGCGTAGCGAAAGCGATGACTATTACTCACCCGCAGCTTTTGCCGATGGTGAAACCATGGATCGTGACAATTTCGACCAGACCCGCTCTGCCGGTCCCGATGCGATGCGCGACGAAGACGGCGACGATTGGGACAAGGTCGATCAGGCGCTCGACGAGTCCTTCCCGGCAAGCGACCCGCCCTCGACCTATTGAGTGCGACATTTGGGGACACCGTGACCGGTGTCCCCAATCTCAGTTGCGGATTTTCCACCCGCTTTGCAGCAGCGCATAGGCTGTCAGCGCCAATGCAATGTTGATCGCAAGCAACAGCCCTGCGCCGAGCATCAACGGGATGTCACTCGCGCCGATGAAGCCGTAGCGGAAGCCCGAGATCGCGTAGTGGAACGGGTTGGCGTGGCTGATCGCCGCAAAGGTCGGCGAGAGCTTGTCGACCGAGTAGAAGGTGCCCGACAACAACGCGAGCGGGGCGACGACAAAGTTTCCGACAGCGGCGGCATGATCGAACTTCTCCGCCCAAATTGACGTCAGCACCCCGATCAACGCAAGCATCGACGACCCGAGCAGCGCAAACGCGACCACCGCCCAGAGATGCTTTGGCATCACGTGCACCCCCGGCCAGAACAGCATCGCGCCCCAGATCGCGAGGCCGACGAGCAAGGCGCGGGTGACGGCTGCCCCGGTCAGCGCTGCGAGCAATTCGGCGCTCGACAGCGGCGGCATCAGATAATCGACAATCGTTCCCTGAATTTTCGCGACGAGCAACCCGAACGACGCATTGGCAAACGCGTTCTGGATCATCCCCATCATGATGAGGCCGGGCGCGAGGAAATCGGCGAACGGCACGCCGAGCGATTCCTTGCGAAGGCCGCCCAAAGACACGGTGAAGATGACGAGATAGAGCAAGGTCGTCAGCGCGGGTGCCCAGATCGTCTGGGTGTGCACCTTGAAAAAGCGCCGAACCTCCTTCACATAGAGTGCTCGAAGGCCAGCCCAATTGATACGCGTGATGACGGGGATGCCGGGTTCTGGCAGGGCTCGAAATTCGGACTCGCTGTTCATGCGGCTTTCGCCTATCGGGCCTCGGCACTGGCCGCAAGGCTGTAACATATTTGACGCACAGTGGTTGCGCAGGGGTTAGTCTATGTCGTGGACGGATGAACGCATCGATCGGTTGAAGACGATGTGGGAAAAAGGAATGACCGCAAGCCAGATTGCCGAGGAACTCGGTGGGGTCAGCCGCAATGCGGTGATCGGCAAGGCGCACCGGCTCGAGCTTCAGGCACGGCCATCGCCAGTCAAGGGCAATGATAGCGACGGCACCAAGGCCGAACCGCGCAAAGCGGCAGCTCCAAAGCCCAAAGCTGCTGCACCTGTCGCCCCGGCCCCGCGCCCTGCGCCCCCTCCCTCATCTCCGCCCCCACCGCTTCTGCGCGGCGGTCCAGTCAATCCGGCGCTTGGCGTGCCCACCAATCCACATGCACCGACAGGGGCACAGCTGCGTTCGATCGGCCCCGGTGGCTTCCTGCGGCAAGGCCCGGGCGACCAGGCCCCGCCTGCCACGCCCGCCCCGCCGCGTCGTCTGGTCGCGGCCAAGATTGCGCCCGAATATGCCGACAAGACAGGTCTGCTCGATCTGAATGAGCGCGTTTGCAAATGGCCGCTTGGCCACCCGGGTGAACCCGATTTCCATTTCTGTGGAGACAAGGTCAATCCCGGCTTTCCCTATTGCGTCGCGCATTGCGGCCATGCCTATCAGGCGCAAATGCCACGCCGCGACCGCCGCCCGCCGCCGCCGCTGCCTTATGGTGGACCGCGGGTCCGGTAGTTGCGGATTTGCCAATCGCCCGATCTGCGCTAGTCCGCCCATGACAGGGGGAAACACATGACAGCGCAGATACTCGTGACCAACGCCACATTGCTCGGCGTGATGACCCTGATCCTGTGGGCGATCAGCGTGCGGATTCGCGATGTGTCGTTTATCGATGCGTTCTGGCCGTTTGGGATGGTCGTGCTTGCGACGGCAACCTTTGTGCAAAGCGAAGGCAGCCCTGACCGCAAACTGTTGCTCACCGGGCTGACCGCGTTGTGGGGGCTGCGGCTGGCGGCGCATCTCTATGTCCGCTGGCGGCGCGATGGCGAAGACCAGCGCTATAAGAAGATCATGGGCTATGCGATGGAGAAGCGCGGCTGGAGCTTTGCCAAGACGTCGCTGATCCAGGTGTTCGGGATGCAGGCGGTGCTGCTGTTCATCGTCTGCCTGCCTGCGGTGCTGGGGCAGATCCCGGGCGTTCCCTATGACATCGGCCTGCTCGGCTGGATCGGGGCTGCCGTCGCACTGACGGGGATAGCCTTCGAAACAATCGGCGATGCGCAACTCTCGCGCCACCGCGCCAATCCTGCGATGAAAGGCAAAGTGCTCGATACCGGGTTGTGGCGCTACACCCGTCACCCCAATTACTTCGGCGATGCCTGCACCTGGTGGGGGCTGTGGCTGATCGCCGCTGAAACGCGGATGGGGCTGTTTGCGATTGCGGGTCCAATTCTGATCACCTGGCTACTGACCAAGCTGTCAGGCGTGCCGATGTTAGAGAAGAGCCTGAAGAAAACGCGGCCCGGCTATGAGGAGTATGTGCGGCGAACGTCGGGGTTCTTCCCTTGGCCGCCTAAGGGGTAGCGTCAGCTTCGATCCAACCCGAGGATAGAGTTCAACGCTGCGTCGATCCTCGTCATGTCCTCTTCGGAAAGTTGGCCGATAATCTTGTCGATTTCGGGCTTCATGATTGCCCCGACACGATTGGTCATCACGCAGCTTTCGGTCTTTAAGCCGTTGCGATCGTCCGGGCGGATCAATGGCCTGACTTCACGATCGATCGGTTCCTTTGTCGTCAGCGGGACGACAATCAGCGTATCGGCAAAATCGAAACGCGGGTTCTGAACGATAACGAATGGCCGTGGTTTTCCCGCCAGCCGTCCACCCGGCGAGGCGATAACGACCTGCCCCCTCATTTCCACTCATAATCTGGCAGATCGTCCCACTGGTGCGCGTGCCAAGTGTCCAGATCGGCTACCTCTTCGGGATTAGCGCGTTCCCAAGCGGCAATCTCGGCGCATTCACGCTGGATGCGTTCGCGCACTTCGGGATTGTCCATATCGATCACCCAGTGCTGCTTGAGAACATAGCCCTTCGCGCGCATTGCCTCACGATGCTTGCGCACGCGGTCTGTGCTCTTGGCGGTGCTGGTGCCGCCCGCTGGCTTGACGACTTCATGCTTGCCCATGACGGCCTCCGTTACTGAAACATAGAGCGTTTCAGAAACGCGGGCAAGATGAGCTGTAGGACATTCGAGGTTGGGGGTTTTGTGTCGTACCGATCGGCTAGCAATTTATTTTCGCCGTGGTCGAGAGTTTTTCTCGCGATTTTACTTCTTTTATCCCTTCGAGTGGCCATAAATTGCAGAAGAACGAAAATAATTCGCACATTTCTTATCGCTTGACCTTTCCCAACGTCCGACCATTTTGACGGGAACGAAAGGAGACTTGATGTGACAACTTCGAAGAGAAGGCGCGGGCGACCCATCGGCTCGTGCAAAGATGACACCCAATTCCTCATAGGTGTCGCTAATGTCCTGATGGCACATCCAGGGATGAGGCCCACAACCGCAATCAAGCGCGTTCTAGGTTCGCCAAACCCATCGCCAATTCGCCGGTTGCAATCCAAGTGGAAGCAAGATGGCCCAAGATACATGCGTGGGGCGCAGGCTCGGAGATCGACTATTGCGATGCAAGCCAGCTACCAAGGGCTTGCTGACGCACGCGCGCGTCTAAATTCACAAATGAGAGAAATTGGTGACTTCCTCGGCACCACAAATATGCGAAGCAGCATGACTCTGGAACCCGAAACAGCGACGGAAAAGGCCACAAAGGCACTCCAAGATGCTATCAGAAATACCATGAAAGGGCACTTTCGAGGCTCCATGATGCCCAAATGGCCCCAAGAAACACTCTTATCCTTGAGCGAGCACACCTCTCCCGTTGGGAAGGCGATGGCGGAACTGGCGCGCGCTCGTGGTCCTTTTGCAGAAGCTATGGATAACCTTGGGTCGGATCAATTGGAAGCTTTACGAAAGAGCCTCGCGGTTCCCTTGCGCGGAACCTTTCAATGAAGTCTTGGCTTAGTAGGTTCGCCCAACCAATATCCGTTCGACCGCCGGTTCCCCTGTAAAGAAACACACCCCGTCCGCCGCCGCCGCATCCAACGGCGCGTTGCGCATCGTCAGCTTCATACCCTTCAGCCGCTCGACAATCTTTTCCAGCGCTTCGCCCGTCGGCCGCGCCCATTGGACTTCGGCCCAGCCGACGACCTTGTCCTCGCTGCCTTTGAAGTGTTTTGACAGGTCGGTGACGTCGCGCGCGATGTTGGCATCGAGCCGCGCTTTGGCTTCGGCGTGGAATGCGGTCTGGATGTCTTCGAGCATCGCGCCTGCCGCAGCGACAAAGTCGGCGCGCAGGGTGAACGCGGTCGCGAGTTTGCCATTGTCCTGATACAGTCGGTCACGGCGGATGACAGCCGCCTTGCCATCGGCGACATCGCGCGGGCCGATTTCGACGATGATCGGCGCGCCCTTCTTGACCCAAGCCCAGCGCTTTGTCTGTGCCTTGGCGGCTTTGACATCGAGCAGGACGCGCACCGGCTCTCCAAATGCACTCTGGCCTGACAGCTCTTTGTGCAGCGTCCGACAATAGTCGAGTACCGCCGCATCGCCGTCATCGTCGCGGAGCATCGGCACGATCACCACCTGCCATGGCGCGATCTGCGGGGGGCAGCGCAGGCCATCGTCATCGCCGTGCGTCATGATCACGCCACCGATCATCCGCGTCGAGACGCCCCAGCTCGTCGTATGCGCATGCTGGATGCCGCCATCCTTGTCCTGATAGGTGATCCCCGATGCCTCGGCAAAACCGGTGCCGAGATAGTGCGAGGTGCCCGCCTGCAACGCCTTGCCATCCTGCATCATCGCTTCGATGCTGTAGGTGGCGACCGCACCCGGAAACCGCTCATGCTCGGGCTTTTCGCCAGCGATGACGGGCATTGCGAGCGGGCCTTCAGCGAACGCGCGATACATTTCCAAAGCGCGCAGCGTCTCGGCCATCGCATCGGCGCGGGTCGCGTGCGCAGTATGGCCTTCCTGCCAGAGGAACTCGGTCGTCCGCAAAAACACCCGCGTCCGCATTTCCCAGCGGACGACATTGGCCCATTGGTTGACCATCAGCGGCAGATCGCGCCACGATTGCACCCAGCGGCTCATCGCGGCTCCGATCACCGTTTCCGAGGTGGGGCGGACAACCAAAGGCTCTTCGAGTTTCGACTCAGGATCGGGGATCAGCCCGCCCTTTGGCCCCTTGACCAGCCGGTGGTGCGTGACGACCGCCATTTCCTTGGCAAAGCCATCGACATGATCGGCCTCTTTTTCAAAGAACGAGAGCGGGATGAACAGCGGAAAGTAGCAATTCTCGACGCCCGCTGCCTTGATCTGCCGGTCCATGAGGAACTGGATGCGTTCCCAGATGCCATAGCCCCATGGCTTGATCACCATGCAGCCGCGTACCCCCGATTCCTCGGCGAGGTCCGCCTCGGATATGACCTCCTGATACCAGGCGGCGAAATTCTGGGCGCGGGTGGTGGTAAGGGCGTGTTTCATGGCGATGCGCGTTAGCGAGCCGTCACCGGGGCGGCAAGTTCAGCTCGGCCAGCCGTTCGTCTGTCGCACCGCCTCTCCCAATGCGATGCCAGCCGCGACTGCGACGTTGAGCGAGCGGACAGCGGGATTGAGCGGGATGCGAACGCTCGCCTCGCACGCCACCCGTACAGAATCAGGCACGCCGGCACTTTCCTGCCCCATCAGCAGCACATCATTGGGTTCGAATGCAAAATCGGGGAGCCGGGTGCTGGCCTTGCTCGACAGCAGCACGATCCGCCCTTGAACCTGCGACCGGAACGCGGCCCAATCGGCATGGCGTGCCAGCGTGACATGACCGAGATAGTCCATCGCCGCACGCTTGAGCCTTGCGTCGGACCAGACAAAGCCGGTTGGCTCAATGATGTCGACCGCGACGCCAAGGCACGCCGAAAGCCGCAATATCGCGCCGACATTGCCGGGGATTTCGGGCTGAAACAGTGCAATTCGCATCGCAATCGCTTGCCTCAGCACTGCGCCCGCTGCAACTCCCCACAAAATCGATATTTGCAAGCGACCATATCGGCGCTATGGGGCGCGGCAACCGTCCCTGTATAAGGATGGTAGGGGCCATCAGACACTGCGTGCGCGAATCGTGCATGACTGGCCTGGCGGTCTGGTCAAATCGATTTCGAACACAAAGGCAGTTGCACATCATGGCTACCGCACCCGTCGATCAGGATGCCGGCATCAGCGAAAATACACCTGTTCGCCGTCGCGATTTCATCAATATCGCCGCTGTCAGCTTTGCAGGCGCAGGCGCGGTTGCGATCGTCCTTCCGTTGATCAACCAGATGAATCCGAGCGCCGATGTGCTTGCGCAGGCTTCGACCGAGGTCGATATCACCTCGATCGAAGCCGGTCAGGCGATCAAGACCATCTTCCGAAAACAGCCGCTGTTCGTTCGGCATTTGACACCCGAAGAAATCGTTGCCGCCGATAAGGCCGATGTCAGCACGATGCGCGATCCGCAAAGTCTTGAAGAACGCACCAAGGCCGGCAAAAAGCAATGGCTTGTTACTCTGGGTGTCTGCACCCATCTGGGATGCGTTCCGCTGGGCGCTGCGGCTGGTGAGATCAAGGGCGAGTTTGGCGGCTATTTCTGCCCGTGCCACGGATCGCATTACGATACGGCCGCGCGGATCCGAAAAGGCCCGGCACCACAAAACCTTGTGGTGCCCGAATATAGCTTCACATCAGACACCCTCATTCAGGTCGGCTAAGGATAAATCGACATGAGCTTTTCCTGGGCAAAGCAATACCAGCCACAGAATACATTCATGCAGTATCTCGATCAAAGGCTGCCGCTTCCGCGTCTTGTGTATAACGCGGTCGGTGCCGGGTATCCGGTGCCGCGCAATCTCAATTTCTTCTGGAATTTCGGGGTTTTGGCAGGTGCCGCGCTCGTGATCCAGATCGTGACCGGCATTGTGCTTGCGATGCATTTCGCTGCCAATGCCGCGATTGCATTCGATTCGGTCGAACACATCATGCGCGATGTCAATTCGGGCTGGTTGATCCGTTATGCCCACATGAATGGCGCATCGATGTTCTTCATCGTCATTTATCTGCACATGTTCCGCGGCCTCTATTACGGATCTTACAAGGCCCCGCGCGAGATGATCTGGCTGCTCGGGCTCGTCATTTTCTTGCTGATGATGGCGACGGCGTTCATGGGTTATGTGCTGCCATGGGGCCAGATGAGTTTCTGGGGAGCAAAGGTCATTACCGGCCTGTTCGGCGCGATCCCGATCGTAGGCGAGCCGATCCAGACATGGCTGCTTGGCGGGTTTGCGCCTGATAACGCCGCATTGAACCGGTTTTTCTCGCTCCACTTCGTTTTGCCTTTCGTGATCGCAGGCGTGATTATTCTCCACGTCTGGGCGCTGCACATTCCGGGCTCATCCAATCCAACCGGTATCGAGGTGAAGGGCGAACAGGATACGGTGCCGTTCCACCCCTATTACACGGCGAAGGACGGCTTTGGCCTTGCCATCTTCCTGATCGTGTTTTCGGTGCTGTTGTTCTTTGCCCCGAATTTCCTTGGCGAACCCGACAATTATATTGCGGCCAATCCGCTCTCGACGCCCGCGAACATCGTGCCTGAATGGTATTTCTGGCCATTTTACGCGATCTTGCGCGCGTTTACGGTCGATTTCCTGTTCATTCCGGCAAAGCTGCTCGGCGTATTGGCGATGTTTGCATCGATCCTGCTGCTGTTTGTCCTGCCATGGCTCGATAACTCGCCAGTGCGCTCGGGCAATTATCGCCCGCTGTTCAAGAAGTTTTTCTGGTTCGGCCTGATTCCGACCGTACTGATCCTCGGCTATTGCGGTGGATCGCATGCCAGTGCGGAAATCGTTCTCGTGAGCCAGATTTTCTCGGCTTATTATTTCGCGCACTTCTTGATCATTCTGCCGATCATTTCGCGGATCGAACGGCCATTGCCGCTGCCCGGCTCGATCACCGAGTCGGTTTTGCAGGGCAAGGACGGTGCATCGATCGCCACGCCCGCTGCCCCTGTGTTGCAGCCGGCCTGAGGGGAATAGACAATCATGGTTCGTATTTCTGCCTTTTTGATCGGGCTGTTTTTTTCGGGTTGGCTGTTTGTGTCGGCGGCGATGGGCATTGTCGCCTATGTCGCCGATCCGCCTGTCGAAACTGCCGAGGAGAGTGAATTTCACAAGCATCCGCGCGATGCAGATTTCAGCTTTGCCGGGCCGATCGGCAAATTCGATCGGGCACAGCTGCAGCGCGGACTTCAGGTCTACAAGGAAGTGTGTGCGGCATGTCACGGGATGAAACAGGTGTCGTTCCGCGACTTGACGGCAATCGGATATTCCGAAGGTCAGGTGAAGACGATCGCGAGCGAGTGGCCCGTCCAGTCTCCGTCGATCAACCCCGATACGGGCGAAGCGGCCACGCGCAAGCCGGTCGCTGCCGACAAATTTCCTTCGCCTTATCCCAATGAAATTGCGGCGCGTGCTGCGAACAACAACGCCGTGCCGCCGGACCTGTCGCTAATGACGAAGGCCCGGCACGAGGGATCGAACTATGTCTATTCGTTGCTGACAGGGTATCAGGAACCCAATCCCGAACTGCTCAAGCGGTTTCCCGATTCAGCTCCCGGCCCAGGGTTATATCACAACCCTTATTTCCACAGCCTCAACATTGCGATGCCGCAGCCTTTGGGTGTCGAGGGCCAGGTGACCTATGGCGAAGGCGCGCCCAAGGCGACAGTCGATCAGATGGCAAAGGATGTGGCTGCATTCCTGTCATGGGCAGCAGAGCCCAAGCTCGAAGATCGCAAGACTGCCGGCTTGGCGGTCATCGCGTTCCTGTTGATCTTCGCGGTGCTGACGTGGATGAGCTACCAGCAGGTCTGGGCCGACAAAAAGAAGAAATAAGCCGGTGGAGCAGGGATCGCCCCTGCTCCACGCGCTTCAGGCTTTGGCTCTGGTCGCGATCAGCCCGGTTGACGTGAAGGATAGCACCACTTCGCCATGCTGGTTGAATACCCTGGTCCGGCCGCGATAAATCCCCATTTCGGGGCGCGACGCGCTGACCCGTTTGTCAATCACCTCGATTTCGCAGCGCAGTGTGTCGCCAGGATGAACGGGCTTGACCCATCGTAAATCCTCAAGCCCAGGCGACCCCAGCCCTGCCTGTTGCCGTTCGGCAAACCGCGCTGCGAGCATTGCCATCATCATTGCGCAGGTGTGCCATCCCGAAGCCGCGATCCGCCCGAACTGCGTTTTTGCGGCGGCCTCATTGGAAAGGTGAAACGGCTGCGGATCGTATTTGGTGGCAAACTCGATCACCTCTTCACGCGTGACAGCATAAGCCCCGAACCGGTCGATTTCGCCGACCTCAATGTCTTCATAATATCGCATTATCATTCGATAGCATCGCGATACGTCGCGCCAAAGCCTCGTTTTCAAGGTCGCTAACTGTGATTTTCACTATCGACGATCATCGCAGCCGATGTAGAACTGTGGCTCGAACAGTCGTGAGGCACGGGCGCGCCCACGACGGCTGGCAAAGTCCGGCACATGGAACCAGACGATGAAGACGCTCATCCTTTGCCTTGCCGCAATCACGACGATGGCCGCCGCGCCTGTTGCACCTGCCGCAACCGAACTGCCCGCGCTCGCCCGGCTCGAACCCGGTCAATGGACGTTGACGTCGCGAGATGCGCCTTCGGCAGCCCGCAAATTGTGCATGGCCGATGCCCGCGCGTTCTTGCAGATCGAACACCGCAACGCGAGTTGCAGCCGCTTTGTCATTGCCAGCACTCCAAAGGATGCGACGGTGCATTACACCTGCCCCGGGCAGGGCCATGGCCGCACCACCGTTCGCGTCGAATCGGCGCGGCTGGCACAGATCGAAACGCAGGGGATCGTGGCAGGCGCGCCGTTTTCGGCCACGTTCGAAGCTCGCCGAAGCGGTGATTGCGCCCCAAAGGCTGCTCCCGTCCCTCGCTAATCCTCTGTTAACCATATTGCGGTAGAGGAAGGTTGTGCTTGATTTTCATGGCACGCTTTCCTCCCAAAAGGCTTTTGCCTTGCCTGGGCCGCTCTTCGGGGCGGCCCTTTTTTGGTGGGGGGTGGCAGCTCTGTCGGGGTGAGCTGACAGGCAGGTTTTACCCGGTCATGGGTGATAGCAGACGTTCATTCTGTCAATGTACCGACAGCTAGGCGTCCATAGTGTCGCCGCCCCTTTGCCAGGCTCAATAGTCCATGTTCACATGCCGCTCCCAAAGCTGGCTAAGATGGTCGACCAGCGCCTCTACCGCTTCGCTGCCTTGGTTGATCGCCCCGCCATATTCGGCGATACTTTTGGCATCGAATTGCGGGTCGATCCCCCAAAGCACGAACTCGTTAGGCAACGCGAACCTGCCGCTGGTCAGCAGCGCATCGACGTCGTCAAAAAGCCGACAGGTCTGTTCATGCGTGCCAGCGGCAATCGGAAAGAAGCTCATCTCCAACCGCCCTCGATAGCGCGACAGATTGGCAGGGACTGCACCGATCTTGGGAAGATGGAAATAGAAAGCGCCGCCATCATTTTCGACGCCGCCGTGCGCAAGCGGGTTGCGGATCACGGCCTTCACTTCGCGGAGCTTGCCTAGCAAGCTTCCAGCGGCGGCGTCGACTCCGTCGGCGAATAGCGTCGTGAACCGATCGTCCCATTTCGCGGCAAGGAAGGTTGGAAAGGCACCATTGGCCAGCGGCTGTCCAAGAAACGCGCGCAACAACAGCATGCGGTGTTCTAGCCCGCTGAACCAGGCCTCGACCATCGCACCCGATGCGTAGAAGCCGTGGCTGTCCGCCACACCTTTCCGGTTGATGCTCGCCACCGCGGCTTGGAGATGGTCGACATCGTTTGCCGTGTTTCCTGCGGTCGGTGCGATCTCAAGCGGGTCGAAGGCAAAGGCCTTGTCCGCCAGGGCACGAAAATATCGATACCGATCCTCGTACATTCGCCAACGGTTCTGCAGCGTCAGGTTGCCTTCGGCGATCTGTGCCGTTGCGTAGAATTTGAGAAGCGGCTCCAGCAGCTTCAATGAGCCCGACAATTGCCCCGACACGCGAGCGAGGAGTTTCGGGTCTACATCGCGCGCTGCGAGGATGCGGAAGCCAAATTTCTGAAGTGCGAAGCCGAACGGCTCTCCGTCGACTGTCGCGAAGATGGTCCAGCGAACCTTCTCCCAAGGCCCGCTCGCGCGGAAGCCCATGACCGTGTGCAATCCGAATAGCACCAATTCGGGAACCGGAAACAGCGCGCGATCGGACGAATGGGACATCATGGCGCGATCACTGGCACCTTGCGGATATTCGCTGCTGAAGCCCTTTAGAGCCTTGGTCATTCGACGCCTGAGCGTATCCAATTGCTGTTGGAAATCGGGTACGGGCGTCTCGGTCATTTTGGCTCTCGATCCCATGCAATCTATAGGGCGCGCCGCGCCCGTGCCGCCGAGAATGCTCTGCAATTAATTGGTCACTCTCTAACGTCGCTGTCCAAGATCGGCCAGTCCGTTCCGGCCAAATGCAGCAACTGAACGAATGGCGGCTTTCGACGGGTACTACGAGGCTTGCAAACGTCGCAAAACTTGTCGCAAGCGGACATAACCCAACATCGCCCACTCCAAACCTTGCCCCGGACGCGCTGCACGGCTAGCGGCGCGGGCATGCCTGCGCCCACGCCTTCCAGTCCGCCCTACCGTCCGCTTGCCATCGTCCTGCTGTCGGGCGGGCTCGATTCGATGGTGGCGTTTGCGCGGGCGCGCGAGGCGGGGTTCGGGGTGTGTGCGCTGACGATCGATTATAACCAGCGGCACCGGATCGAGCTTCAGGCCGCCACGCGGATTGCGGCGCATCTGGGGGCCGAGCGCCATATCGTACTTCCGGTCGATCTGACTGGATTCGGGGGATCGGCGCTGACCGATGCCGATATTGCCGTGCCGAAATCGGGCGTCGAACCGGGCATCCCCGTTACCTATGTGCCCGCGCGCAACACGATTTTTCTCAGTCTGGCGCTTGGCTGGGCCGAAGCAGCGGGTGCGCGCGATCTGTTTATAGGCGTCAATGCGCTCGATTATTCGGGCTATCCCGATTGCCGCCCGGGGTTCATCGCCGCGTTCGAGGCGATGGCGGCGCAAGCGACAGCGGCGGGTGATGGCGGCGCGCGGTTTACGATCCACACCCCTCTGATCGCGATGAGCAAGGCCGATATCGTCCGCGAGGCCGCGCGGCTCGGGCTCGACGCGGGGATGAGCTGGTCCTGCTACGATCCGACGCCCGATGGCCGCCCGTGCGGGCAATGCGATTCGTGCCGCTTGCGCGCCAAGGGGTTTGCCGAAGCCGGGATGGCTGACGCCGCGCTGGTATGAGCTACGCCGTCAAGGAGCTGTTTCTGACGTTGCAAGGCGAAGGCGTTCACACAGGGCGTCGCGCGGTGTTCCTGCGGTTTGCAGGGTGCAACCTCTGGTCAGGGCGCGAGGTCGACCGCTCGACCGCGATCTGCCGGTTTTGCGATACTGATTTCGTTGGCACCGATGGAGAGGGCGGCGGCAAATTCACAAGCGCCGCAATCCTTGCTGATGCGGTTGCGGCGTGCTGGGGCGCGGAAGCCGAAAACCGCTATGTGGTGATCACCGGCGGGGAGCCGCTGCTTCAGCTCGATGCCGCGCTGATCGACGCGCTCCACGCACATTCATTCGAGATCGGTGTTGAAACCAATGGCAGCATTGCTGCGCCAGATGGCGTGGATTGGCTGTGCGTCAGCCCCAAGGCTGGCAGCGAGACCATCCAGCGCTCGGGCAATGAACTCAAACTGGTGTGGCCGCAGCCCGGATCGGACTGGCAGGCGATGCAAGGCTGGAACTTCGCCCATTTCCTCGTGCAGCCAATGGATGGCCCCGATCTCGATGCCAACCGCCGCGCGTGCGTCGATTTCGTCCTCGCCAATCCCCGTTGGCGATTGTCGACCCAGACGCACAAGGTGCTGGGGATCTCCTGATCACAAATAGCCGCAGGCGCGGGTATATTTGTTTTTCTTCCAGCAGCGTTCATCGCTGAAGATTGGCATCTGGGTGATCCGCCGCGGATAACCGAAGCGGAATTGCTGTTCGCCGGTGCGGATCAAGCTGTTCCGGATTTCGCGCAAGTGCTCACCGGCCATGACGTAAAAACTGCCACGTGGCGTGAACAGCGCGCGCCTTCCGATGCGGCTTGCTGTGGCGCAGAATTCAAGCTGCGATTGCACCGTCGAAAAGCCAGCATAGGTCCGCGTGCCATAGGTATCGAGCGCCTTTTGCCCCGCCGCTGCTGTCTTGCTGGTGCGTTTGAAATAGGCGGTCAGCGTCGTGAATGACGCCGTCAGCTCGGGCCCATGATTGTTGAGAATGGCATTATAATTTTCAAGCGATCGCAACGTGGGTTCGAACCCGCATTGAAGCGCGGCGACGTTGAGCGCGGATCGCATGTTCCAGACAATCGCGGCCCGTTGTTCAACCGCTGTTGCGCCCGGTAATGGGGAACCCATTCCCGTTTCATACCCTTGCAATGCTGCCCCGGCCGTTTCGAACGGCTGCCAGTAGAATTGCGCACTCAATGGTGCCGCCAAAATGCCCGCCGCAAATGCAAGTGCGGTCTTACCCAACGCCATAATATTGTCCCGCTCCATCAACCTTGCCAGCAGCGATAGCCTTAACCTGTTAACCACAGATGGACAGACGAAAAAGGGCCGCCCGGTTTCCCGGACGGCCCCTCGAAACGAATAAAACGCTTTCGCGAATTACATCGCGTTGGTCATGTTGCCCGTTGCGTTCATCGCACCGTCTGTGGCGTTCATGGCCGAGTTCATGTCGGTCATGTTGCCGGTTGCGGTGGCCGCATCCATGTTGGTCATCGAATCGTTGGTCGTGCCTTCCATGGCATCGGCTGCGTTCATTTCGGTGACCGTGGCATTGTCGGTGGTGGCGGTTTCGCTGCCACCGCAAGCGGCGACGAGGAGCGAAGCAGCGGCAACAGCCGAAAGCGTGATAATCTTGCGCATAGTGAAAACTCCCAAGGTATAAAGAGATCTGGACGGCGGATTGCCCTTAATACCCAAATCATAGTGGGGTTTAAACGAATCCTAACAAAGCCTCAAGCATTTTTTTCAAGCGCGCCGTTCAGCCGTGCGAGGAACCCGCCAAACGACCGTTCAAGTTCATCATCGAGCAACGCAATCGATGCGTTAACCCCCAGATCGGCAAGGCTGGTGACGGGAAATTCAGGCAGCCCGCACGGCACGATCCCGCCAAAATGGGTCAAATCGGGTGCAACGTTGATCGCAAAGCCATGCAGCGTGATCCAACGTTTGATGCGCACCCCGATTGCGCCAATCTTTGCCTCCTGCCCCAAAAGCGTATCTGTCCAGATGCCGACGCGCCCGTCTGCGCGTCGCGCCGATACGCCAAGCCCTGCAAGCGAATCGATCACCCAGCCTTCGAGGGCATCGACAAAACAGCGCACGTCGCGCCCGCGCCTGCCCAGATCGAGCATGACATAGCCAACGCGCTGGCCGGGACCGTGATAGGTGTATCGCCCGCCCCGGCCCGCAGCGTAGACGGGACAGCGCGCGTCGAGCAGTTCGGCAGGATCGGCGCTTGTCCCCGCAGTATAAAGCGGCGGATGTTCGAGCAGCCAGATCAGTTCGCGTGCCTCACCTGTTGCGATAGCCGCGGCCCGCGCATTCATCGTCGCAAAGGCATCGGGCCATTCCGTCAGCCCCGAGGACACGCGCCATTCGACATCGCCTGTAATTTTCACATCGTCCATCGCGCCTGCTCTGCCATTGCCAGCCCCGGTTTCCAAGGGCATGGGCGGCACCGGCTGTCACTGCTTTACAAGGTCGCGCACCCCCATGCCATTGCCGATTTCCGAAATCTGGGAAGACACGATGGCGTTCGTGAAGGCCGAATGGGGGCTGCTCGCGCCGCTTTGCCTTGCGCTTTTGGGGCTGAGCAGCGCCGCCGCCGAGCTGGCTGGCAATGCCTTTGGTCCCAATGGTCCGGCAGGCGGTCCAACCTGGGCGATCATGATTTTCATCGCATCGATATTCGTTTCGCAGTTCGGGCAGCTCGCGATCATGGCACTGGCGCTCACCCCCGGGCTTAGCGTCGGCGAAGCGCTTGGTATCGCGGGCAAGAGATTTCCCAAGCTGATTGCAATCACGCTGCTGATTGCGCTCGTTGTCATCGTGGCTGCGATGCCGGTTGCTGTTATCCTTGCGATGAACGGCATCGACTTGGGGACGACCGCAAATCAGCTGCCTAGATCGGCAGCATTGGGGGTATTCGTGTTCATGGGGGTGATGGCGTGGCTGTTCGTCAGGCTGCTGCCGCTCAATGCCGTGCTGGTCGATGCCGATACGTCGATCGTCGACACAGTGAAGGCGACGTTCGCGATGACGCGCGGATATGCGACAATCCTGCTTGGCCTTTCGACACTTTACTTGCTGGTCAGTTTGATCACGACGGGTGCCGCAACATTTGTTGTCGGCAGCGCGTTCGGGTTGCTCGGCCAGTGGGCAGGCGCAGAATGGGCGGGACCGCTGATGGGCGCGCTGGCAGGCGGCATGGTCGCAGCGGCGCTCGGCGCGATTTCAAATGTGTTCCTGACGCGGGTTTATCTCAAACTCAAACCCTGATGGTCAATCCCAGTTTGCAACAGGCGGCAGGCTCATCAGGATGGCATCGATATTGCCGCCGGTCTTGAGCCCGAACAACGTCCCTCGATCATAGACCAGATTGAACTCGGCATAGCGCCCGCGCCACGTGAGCATTTGTGCGCGGTCGGCATCGGTGAACGGCATCCCCATCCGCCGCCGGATGATCATCGGATAGACGCTGAGGAATGCTTCGCCCACTGCCCGGGTCAGCGCGAAATTGGCGTCGAAATCTCCTTCCAGATGATCGTAGAAAATCCCGCCAACGCCGCGATGGACGTTGCGGTGCGGAATATAGAAATATTCATCGGCCCACGCCTTATAACGATCGTAATCGCCAGCTTCATGCGCGTCGCACGCCGTCTTCATCGCGGCAT
This sequence comes from Sphingomonadales bacterium, assembly GCA_031414835.1. GTDB lineage: Bacteria > Pseudomonadota > Alphaproteobacteria > Sphingomonadales > Sphingomonadaceae > Aquisediminimonas. The sequence goes on from JANOQL010000422.1 coordinate 19,689, forward strand.
GGAAATCGGCGGTGTCCTCATCATAGGGAAGCGGTGGATTGAGATCGGCTCCGCCACCGAACCAGCGTTTCTGCGTGACGAGGAAACGGCAGTTCATATGGACCGCAGGCGCGTGCGGGTTTGCCAGATGCGCAACAAGGCTGATTCCCGTTGCGAAGAATTCGGGGTTTTCGGCAGCCCCATGGATCGTTTTGGCAAACTCGCCTGAAAACGCGCCGCCGACGGTCGAGACGTTGACGCCGACCTTCTCGAACACTTTGCCCTTCATCACGCCGCGCACGCCGCCGCCGCCTGCGCCCGCCGGATCGTCATCGCGGTTCCACGGGGTGTAGCCGAAGGCGGCGTCGCTGCCGGCCTCGGCCTCGATGGTTTCGAATTCGGCGCAGATGCGGTCGCGAAGCGATTCGAACCAGCTGCGGGCAGCCTGTTGCTGCGGATCGAGGATCAACATGCCATCCCCGCTATCGCGCAGCGGCGATGGGCGCAACACCCGCGGAACCTTGAAGCGCCGCTCTGGTTCACCACATGATATTTTTGAAGGAGCAAGCATATGGGCATTTTGGGAGCATTGGTCGGCGCAGCGATTGACCGAGGTGACGGCGATAGCGGGATCAAGGGCGCGATTGCAGGCGCGATCGCACAACGTGCAGCAGGTGCGGCACTGCCGATGCTTGGCACGCTTGCTGTCGGCTGGGCGGTGATCAAGGCCGCAAAATACGCCGAACAATCGATCCGCGCGTCGCGCTCGCGAAGCTAACGCCCCGGCTTGCATGATCGCTTCGCCTGGTTATGCGGGGAAGCGATGAGTGTTCCACCCCCTACTGCCGACCGCCGCTTGTTCGCGATGGGTGTGCGGCTGGGGGCCATCGCATTGCTCAGCACGATGATCATGCTGATCAAACTGGCTGGCGATGCGGGCGTTCATTTGCTCGAGATCATTTTCTGGCGGCAAGCGTTCATGCTGCCTGTCCTGCTGATCTGGGTCGGGTTAAGCACCGGGCTGGCAAGCCTCAAAACTGACCGGATTGGCATCCACGCGCGGCGTTCGGCGCTTGGGCTGATCGGGATGGTGTTCAATTTCGGCGCGGTGCTGCTTCTGCCCTTGGCCGAAGCGACCGCGATCGGATTTACCGTGCCGCTGTTTGCGGTGATCCTGTCTGCAATCATCCTGCGCGAACAGGTGGGCATCCACCGCTGGAGCGCGGTGGTGCTCGGCTTTATCGGCGTGCTGATCGTGGTGCAGCCCGGCGGGTCGAACATCCCTGCTTTGGGCGCGGCTTCGGGGCTGACCGCTGCGATCATGATCGCGATCATCTCGATCCAGGTCCGCGATCTGACGCGCACTGAGGCATCGACCACCATCGTCTTCTGGTTTGCCGCGCTTTCGGTTCCGGTGCTGGCACTCGCGTTGCCATCGGTGGCGACATCGCATGACCTGCATGAATGGGGATTGCTCGCAGCCATCGGCACCATCGGCGCAGTCGGCCAGATCGGGCTGACGACCGCACTCCGCTACGCGCCGGTCTCGACCGTCATCGGGATGGATTATTCGAGCCTGTTCTGGGCGACTTTGTTCGGCTGGCTGATCTGGGACCGGCTGCCGTCATCGAGCACCTGGTTCGGCGCGCCGATCATCGTGGCGAGCGGCCTCTACATCGCGTGGCGCGAACACCGGTTGTCGATCGAGCGAACGCCTGAGGTTGCGGCTTAGTCTGCCAGCTCGGGTTATCACCATCGTCATTGCGAGCGAAGCGCGGCAATCCAGAAGCCAACGCTCCACAGTCTGGATTGCCGCGTCGCTTCGCTCCTCGCAATGACGAGGAAAGGTGGCGGCTCAAGCCGCCATTCCGTGCATCGCGTCCATGCTCTGGACCGTTCCCGCCTCGATTTCAGCGGCCTTCGCTTCGACCAGCTTGACGATGTGTTCGAGGATGTCGGCATCTTCGACATGGTGATCGGTGAGGCCGCGCAGATAGACCATGTGCTTGCCATTGCCGCCGCCAGTGAGGCCAATATCGGTCTCACGCGCTTCCCCCGGGCCATTGACGACGCAGCCGAGCACCGAGAGCGACATCGGGGTGCGGATGTGCTGGAGCCGTTCCTCAAGCGCCTGAACGGTGCGGATCACGTCGAAGCCCTGCCGCGCGCATGAGGGGCAGCTGACAACGCGGACGCCACGATTGCGGATGCCCAAGGCTTTGAGAATCTCGAACCCGACGCGGACTTCATCTTCGGGCTCGGCCGAGAGCGAGACGCGGATCGTATCGCCGATCCCGAACCAGAGCAGGCTGCCGATGCCGATGGCGCTTTTCACCGTCCCGCCGACGAATCCGCCCGCCTCGGTGATGCCAAGATGCAGCGGGCAATCGACTGCTTCGGCCAATTGCTGATACGCGGCGGTGGCGAGGAACAGATCGGATGCCTTCACCGCGACCTTGAAATTGTGGAAATCGCGGTCCTGCAACAGCTTGATGTGATCGAGCGCGGACTCGACCAAAGCCTCGGGGCAGGGCTCACCATATTTTTCGAGCAGATCGCGTTCTAGGCTGCCCGCATTGACGCCGATGCGGATCGCGCAGCCATTGGCCTTGGCGGCATTGACCACTTCGTTGACGCGTTCGGCGCTGCCGATATTGCCGGGGTTGATGCGGAGGCACGCGGCACCTGCATCGGCGGCTTCCAGTGCGCGTTTATAGTGGAAATGGATGTCGGCAACGATCGGCACGTTGGCCGCGCGGACGATCTGGCCGAACGCGGCGGTGCTTTCGACATCGGGGCACGAAACACGGATGATGTCGACGCCTGCCTCTTCACAGCGGCGGATCTGGTCGATTGTCGCTTTGGCATCGGATGTCGGCGTGTTGGTCATCGTCTGGACAGTGACCGGCGCATCGCCGCCAACGGGGACATTGCCGACCATGATCTGGCGGCTCTTGCGGCGCGATATGTCGCGCCTTGGACGGTTTGAGGACATGGCGGCGCTATACTGGGGGGGATGGGGGGCGGCAACCGGTTGCACAAGTGGCCCTAAACGTCCCCACCCATTTCGTCATGCCGAACTTGTTTCGGCATCCACCTGTCCGCTCCTCCGTCAGCGGCAGAACTTGGCGCCACCATGGACCCTGAAACAAGTTCAGGGTGACGAAGCGTAGGGAAGGCTGGCGTATTGCCCTTCGCTCGAATCCCCCACCCTTTATTTCCGCAGCCCCCTCGCCTAAGGCCGCGCGCAACATGACAGACGCCAAAGACTACAGAGACACCGTCTTCCTGCCGAAGACCGATTTCCCGATGAAGGCGGGCTTGCCGCAAAAGGAGCCGGGCATTCTGGCGAAGTGGCAGGCGGCGGACATTTACAAACAGCTGCGCGATGCGCGGCGCGGTCGCGAAAAG
>JANOQL010000423.1:0-1872 GCA_031414835.1 Sphingomonadales bacterium
GGGCGCAAGGCAGAAGATAATCCATGGGGCGAAGGCGCAACGACGCTCGAATGGACGCTTTCGAGCCCGCCACCCTACCATCAGTTCGAAACGCTGCCGAAGATCACTTAGCTCACTGCCTGATCGAAGCCACCGTCGGCACTTCGCGGCGGTGGCAGTTTGGCTTTTTACGGATCGGGAACGATGCAAACGTCGGTGACCACATTAAAGCTGCCCGCCGACTGGCGCGACTTTGTTGCGTTGATGAAGCCCCGTGTTTTGACGCTTGTCGTGTTTTCGGGGGCTTGCGGTCTGATCGCCAGCAATACGGCGATGCATCCAGTGTTAGCGTTTGCGGCAATCCTGGCGATTACGCTCGGTGCTGGTGGCGCGGCTGCCCTCAATCAATGGTATGAGGCCGATATCGACGCGAAAATGGCGCGGACGGCGCAGCGACCTGTGCCGTCAGGACGGATGGAACCGCAGGCCGCGTTGTATTTCGGTGTGGCGATTTCGGTGTTTTCGGTCATCCTGATGGAACTTGTGACCAACCGGTTGGCAGCCGCGCTGCTGGCCGGCTCGATCCTCTATTACGTGATCGTTTACACCGTCATTTTGAAACGCCGGACGCCGCAAAATATCGTGATCGGTGGTGCCGCAGGTGCGTTTCCGCCGGTGATTGGCTGGGCAGCAGCGACTGGCGAGGTAACGCTCCTCCCGTTTCTGATGTTTGCACTGATTTTCTTATGGACGCCGCCACACAGTTGGGCGCTCGCACTGTTCGGCAAGACCGATTACGCAGCCGCAGGCGTTCCGATGATGCCGGTGGTGGCTGGTGAGGCTGCGACACGCAGTCAAATCCTGCTCTACACGCTGGCCATGGCTATGGTCGCTGTGCTTCCGTGGGCGCTCGGATTAACCGGAGCTCTCTACGGCTGGACCGCGACGATATTGTCTGCTGCGTTCATTGCACTTTCGGCACAAGTTGCGCGCAGAACGAGCGACGCGGCCATGCGAGAGGAAAAACAGCTGTTTATTTTCTCGATGGCGTATCTCTTCGTGCTCTTCGGCGCGCTTGCTCTGGATCGGGTGATGTCAATATGACCGAAATCGATGAAGTGGCCTATCGCGCCCGGCAAAAATCGCGCGCGAAGGCATTGGCCATTGTCCTTGGCGCGATGGTGCTCCTGTTCTACGCCATTTCAATCGCGAAGCTGGTTATCAACCGATGAACCCGACCACCAAGACAGCCTTTTTTGCGGCGATGATCGCTTTCGGGATGACTGGCCTCGGCTATGCCAGCGTGCCTTTGTATCGTTTGTTCTGCCAGGTGACAGGGATCGACGGCACAACAGGTAAGAATGAGGGCGGCAGCGCGCCGGGCGCAATTGCGGGGAAAACGGTTATTGTCCGTTTTGACGCAAACCATGTCCCGGCGCTTCCGTGGACCTTCAAGCCGGAAGATAACCTCCACACCGTGACAATCGGTGCGCGTGAGATGGCCTTTTACAGTGCGAAGAATCTATCAGGCCGGCCGATTACGGGAAGCGCGACATTTAATGTCACGCCAACCTACGCGGCCAAATATTTCACGAAGATCGAATGTTTCTGCTTTCGCGAACAGACGCTGAAGCCCGGCGAGCAGGTGCGGATGCCGGTGATCTATTATGTCGATCCTGAGATCCTCAACGATCCGGATGCCCGGCAAGTCGAAGAAATTACATTGAGCTACACCTTCTACCCGGTGGACGCGCCGGGCAAGGCAAGTTAGTCCAAGACTGATTACGACACAGGGAAGGCGATCCGCACATGGCTGGCGCAAAAAATCACGATTATCACATTCTGGCGCCCGATCCTTGGCCGATCATCGGCGCGTTTTCTGCGCTAGCAATG
>JANOQL010000424.1:0-4668 GCA_031414835.1 Sphingomonadales bacterium
TAGGCGCGGCCTTGCGTTGACGAAAAAGGGGCTTTTTTTCCTGCACATTTCCGACTAGTGCCGCGCTCGGTGTTTGAAAAACGAGCGCCAGGGTCATGGTGGTTTGCAATTCGCCTGTAGCAGGGTCGCAAGGCTGTCCAATACATCGGTGAAGAGAATTCGAAACGCCGGCTGCTTTTGCATCGGGCAGTTTTCGACGCTAACAGTATGAGTATGGGGCGCAGTGCGATGAAGGCAGTCATTCTGGCAGGCGGGCTTGGAAGCCGTCTCGGTGAAGAGACCTCGGTCCGTCCCAAGCCTATGGTCGAAATCGGCGGACTGCCGATCATCTGGCATATCATGAAGATTTATTCGGCGCACGGCATCACCGATTTTGTGATCTGCCTCGGGTACAAAGGCTATGTCATCAAGGAGTATTTCGCTAATTACTTCCTACACACCGCCGATGTGACGATCGACCTCAACACCAACACAACAGAAGTGCATCACAAACGCAGCGAACCGTGGCGCATTACGCTGGTCGATACAGGCGAAAACACGATGACGGGCGGCAGGCTCAAGGCGATCCGCCCCTATCTCACTGACGGCGAACCATTTTGTTTCACCTATGGAGACGGCGTTGCCACAGTCGATATTGGTGAACTGATTGCATTTCATCGCAATCATGGAAAGCGCGCGACAATCACCGCAGTGGCGCCACCTGGGCGGTTCGGGGCGCTTGAGTTCGAAGGCGATCTTGTCCGCAACTTCCGCGAAAAGCCCGCAGGCGACGGGGGTCTGATTAACGGGGGCTTTTTCGTGGCCGATCCATCGGTTCTCGATCTTGTGGACGGGCCCGATACAGTGTGGGAGCAAGGTCCGCTCGAAACATTGGCCAAAAACGGCGAACTGATGGCGTTTCGCCATGACGGGTTCTGGCAGGCGATGGACACGCTTCGCGACAAACTCTACCTCGAGCAACTGTGGCAAGAAGGCGCGCCTTGGAAACGCTGGTAAGCCCTGAATTCTGGCGCGGCAGAAAAGTGTTCTTGACCGGGCATACCGGTTTCAAGGGCAGTTGGCTTGCCTTGTGGCTGTCCGAACTCGGGGCGGATGTCACAGGCTTTGCCTTGCCGGCCGAACAGCCGAGCCTGTTCGAACAGGCTGGCATTGCGGGGCGCATCACGCATATCGAAGGCGATATCCGCGATCTGGCGGCCTTGGAAACCGCGATTGCAGCGGCAGCGCCCGAAATTGTTTTTCACCTCGCAGCGCAACCGCTGGTCCGCCAATCCTATGTCGATCCTGTCGGCACGTTTGCCACGAATGTCCAAGGCACGGTGCACGTGCTCGATGCCTGCCGCCGTGTGGCGGGGCTTCGCGCGATCGTGTGCGTCACAAGCGACAAATGTTACGAGAACAGGGAATGGGTCTGGCCGTATCGCGAAAGTGATCCGATGGGCGGGTTCGATCCTTACAGCAGCAGCAAAGGCGCTGCCGAACTGATCATCAGCGCATATCGGCGCTCGTTTTTCACAGGCGAAGCGCGTGTGGCATCGGTTCGGGCCGGCAACGTAATCGGTGGCGGCGATTGGGCAACCGACAGGCTGATCCCCGATATTGTCCGCGCACTCATTGCCGGACATGCGCCTGAAATCCGCTCGCCCGAAGCCATCCGCCCGTGGCAGCATGTGTTCGAAGCGCTCAGCGGGTATCTTTTGATTGCAGCAAGACTGTTCGAAGGACAGGATTGGGCAGCGACGGCTTGGAATTTCGGACCATCGGATAACGATACCCAGCCGGTCGGTTGGATTGTCAACCGGATGCTGCAGGATTGGGGAATCGCTGCGTCCGACATGTCATCGTCATGGGTTCGCAGCGCTGCGGCCCACCCGCATGAAGCGCACACACTGAAGCTCGATTGCACCCAGGCTCGAAGCATATTGGGGTGGCGTCCCACCTATGATCTGGCGACAACGGTTGGATCGATTGTCGAATGGCATCGGGGCGTGGCGGCAGACGGCGATGCAAAACAGATTTCACTTAAGCAACTAAATGAGTATCGCGGGCGTTTAGCCCGGACTTTGTCAGGAAGCCTGAATTGATGATTGAAGACTCTGAATTGATAGTCGAGGGCAGTGTTTCGCCCAGTGTCGCGTTGCGTCCTGCTCCGGCCGAAGAAATGGAAATGCGCGAGCGGATCCTCGATCTGGTGGGCGAATATGCCGACCGGTTTCATGCTCCCAAGCCATTTGTTTCTGGCTCAAGTGCCGTTCCTGTTTCGGGCAAGGTCTATGACGGTCGCGACATGAAGATGCTTGTCGATTCGGCGCTCGATTTCTGGCTGACGACGGGCCGGTTCAACGATGCGTTCGAGGCGCGGCTGGCCGCGCGGCTGGGTGTTCGCCACACATTGACCACCAATTCAGGATCGTCTGCCAACTTGCTGGCGCTGTCTTCATTGACGTCGCATTATTTGCGTGGTGACGCGCTGAAGCCTGGCGACGAGGTTATTACTGTCGCCACGGGGTTTCCGACCACGGTCAATCCAAGTCTGCAATATGGGCTGACGCCGGTTTTCGTCGATCTCGACATCCCCACTTACAACATCAAGCCCGAGATGATCGAGGCGGCGGTGTCTGATCGGACCCGTGCGATCATGCTTGCACACACCCTTGGCAATCCGTTCGATTTGGGCGAAGTGATGCGTGTGGCGGAGAAGTACAAGCTTTGGGTTGTCGAAGACTGCTGCGATGCATTGGGCGCCACTTACAACGGCCAGGGCGTCGGGACATTTGGCGATATCGGGACGCTCAGCTTTTATCCGGCGCACCACATCACGATGGGTGAAGGCGGCGCAGTGTTCACAAATAAGCCGCGGCTCAAGCGCGTCATCGAATCGATGCGCGATTGGGGCCGCGATTGCTGGTGCGCGCCGGGTATGGACAATACCTGCGGAAAGCGGTTCGGCCGCAAGCTTGGAACGCTGCCGATGGGATATGACCATAAATATACCTACGGCCATTGCGGATATAATTTGAAGATTACCGATATGCAGGCAGCTGTCGGCCTTGCGCAACTTGACCATCTCGATGGGTTCATCGCTGCACGGCGCCGCAATTTCGATCTGCTGACCGAAATGCTGACGCCGCTTGAGGATATGCTGATTTTGCCAAAGGCCACGCCCAACAGCGAGGCATCGTGGTTTGGATTTCCGATCACGATCCGGCCGGGTGCCCCGCTTCAGCGCGAAGACCTGGTCCAGCATCTGAACGCCATGCAGATCGGCACGCGGTTGCTGTTCGGCGGCAACCTGTTGCGCCAACCCTATATGAAGGGGCGCAATCACCGCGTGGTCGGGTCGCTTGAAAATGCCGATCTTGTCACCGAGAATACGTTCTGGGTCGGGCTTTATCCCGGTCTCGAAGAGGGGCATCTTGCCTATACGACGGAAACCTTGGCCGCATACGTTAAGGCTCAGAAGACGCCATCGAAAGTGGCGCAAACCGTGGGAGTAGCGATGTGAACGCACTTGAAAAAAGGATGCTTGAAATCCTCAAGGAGGGGAAAGCAAAATTTGGCGTCGATGCCGTAAAGGCTGAATTCGAAGCCGAAGGTACGCGGGTCGATGAATTGTTGCGCTTGCTTGAAATTGCACGACGCGCAGGCGTTAAGGTCGGGCTCAAGATCGGTGGCTGTGAGGCCATCCGCGATTTGATCGAATGCCGCCAGTTCGGTGTCGATTATGTCATCGCGCCGATGGTCGAAACGCCTTATGCTCTGGGCAAATATGCCGATGCGAAGAACAAGGTGTTCGGCAGTGAAGAACAGGCCGAAATCGGTTTTCTGTTCAATCTCGAAACCCGCGCAACCTTCGACCATTTGCCTGAAATGGGGCGTCTTGCCAAAGAGGCAGGGCTCGGCATGGTGTTCGGGCGGGTCGATTTTGCAGGGTCGATGGGCAAAGACCGCGATTTTGTGAACAGCGACGAAATGACAAGCTATCTCGAACAGGTCGGTGCCGTGTGCCGCGATCATGATCTGGCGCTTGTCACGGGCGGTGGCGTCAGCCCCGATTCGATCGAACCGCTGCGACGCGTGCGCCGCAACCGGCTCGACCGGTTCGAGACCCGCAAAGTCATTTTCGATGCATCGGTGCTCGATGGGCACTCGACGCAGCAAGGCATCGAACTGGCAATCGAGTTTGAATTGCTCTGGCTCAAGAACAAGCGCGATTATTACGTCACGATTGGCGCAGAAGATGAAAAGCGGATTGCGATGATGGAAGCGCGCCAGAAGACCAAGCTGAAGGTTGCGGCCTGACATCATGGCGAATGTGAGAGTGGCTGATCTGATCGCCACGTTGCTGGTCGAACATGGCATTTCTGACATGTTCATGCTGACCGGCGGCGGGGCCATGCATCTCAACGATGCGTTCGGGCGCGTGCCGGGAATGCGATCGATTTTCCTGCATCATGAACAGGCGTCGGCAATCGCCGCAGAAAGCTATTGCCGGCTGTCGGGGCGCACTGCGGCGGTCAACGTCACCACCGGGCCCGGCGGCGTAAACGCGCTCAATGGCGTTTACGGGGCTTATGTCGATTCCATCGCGATGATCGTGATTTCGGGACAAGTGAAGCGTGAAACCTGCGCATTCAACACCGGCCTGCCGCTGCGCCAGCTGGGCGA
>JANOQL010000425.1:0-1528 GCA_031414835.1 Sphingomonadales bacterium
TGGCATCGAGCCTCGATCCCGACATCAACATGTGGGAAGTCGCAGCACCTTACGTCGAGGAATGGATCCGCGACGAACTCGGCCCCGAGGCGGTGATCGCGACGACGATTCAGCGCAGTTTGAAGACGCTCGCCGATCTGCCCGATCTCGTACGTCGGATAGAGGCAGCCTATCCCAAACAGGGTGCAGCACCCCCGCCGCCGCCACTCCCCGACGTCGCGCCAGTCTCGTTTGCGTGGGCAAAGGCACTGGCATTCGGCGCTGCGTTCGCGATTGGCGGCGCGGCGGCGATGCAATACTGGTTCTGAGTCTTCCACCGCAAGAGTGGCTGGGGCGGCAGGATTCGAACCTGCGCATGCCGGTACCAAAAACCAGTGCCTTACCGCTTGGCTACGCCCCAATATTGCGCGGGGCGGGCATTACCCGCACGATCCGGTTCTTGCAACCAGTCCGTGAGCGATGCCGATTCGCGGTTGCGTGGGCAGGATTTCGGTTTAGGTTCGCAACCAATCGTTCAGAAAAACAATCGGGGAAAGTATGGCCAACCAAGCCGACAAGGGTCTCGTCGCACGCATGTTCGCGCGCAAATCGATTGCGCAAGTGCAGCGCGAGACGGCAACGAGCGAACTGAAACGCACCCTCGGAAAATGGAATCTGCTGCTTTTGGGTATCGGCTGCATCATCGGTGCGGGGATCTTCGTGCGGACGGGGAGCGCGGCGGCCCTCCATGCAGGGCCGGCGGTGCTGCTGTCGTTCGTCGTTGCGGGCATTGTCTGCGCCTTTGCCGGGCTGTGTTATGCCGAACTTTCATCGACTCTGCCTGTTTCCGGGTCGGCCTATACCTATGGCTACGCGACACTCGGCGAATTTGCGGCGTGGATCATGGGCGTGCTGTTGCTTCTGGAATACGGGATCGCGGCCTCCGTCGTCGCGGTCGGATGGGCGGGTTACGTCGTCAGCTTGCTTGGCGATTTCGGGCTGCAAATCCCTGCACAGCTTACAGGACCGACAGGGCATCTGCTGATGAAGGACGGCGTGCCTGTTCTCATCGACGGCCAGTCGGTGACAACGATCTTCAACTTGCCCGCGTTCGCTATCTGTATGGTGCTTTCGCTGCTTCTCGTCGTCGGCGTCTCCGAATCGGCGAAGGTTAACAACGTCATCGTTGCGATCAAAGTCAGCGTCCTCGTTGCATTTATTGCGGTTGGTGGTGCTATCGTCTTGTCGAATTTCACCGAACTCGCGGCCAAGAACTGGACGCCGTTCATCCCGCCATCCGAAGGTGACGGCAAGTTTGGCGTCGACGGGATCATGCGCGCAGCCTCAATCGTGTTCTTCGCCTATATCGGCTTCGAGGCCGTTTCGACCGCCGGACAGGAAGCGCGCGACCCCAAACGCGATATGCCGTTCGGCATCATCGGTTCGTTGGTCGTCTGCACAGTCATTTATATGCTGGTCGCGGCAATCATGACGCTTCTTGTGCCCTACCAATCGCTCAATGTGCCCGACCCCGTTGCCGTCGTCGTCG
>JANOQL010000426.1:0-5205 GCA_031414835.1 Sphingomonadales bacterium
CACCCCGCGCTTCAGCCCGCTCCTACCCAGCGCACCTCTCCGGGCGATCACGTCGCCTCAAACCCTTCAGGACAGACTCTGTGGCGTTGATCCTGGGCATAGAATCGAGCTGCGATGAAACCGCTGCGGCACTGGTGACGAGCGATAGGCAGGTTCTTGCCCACCGGCTCGCGGGGCAAGAAGACGAACATCGCCCCTATGGCGGCGTCGTGCCCGAAATTGCTGCGCGCGCGCATGTCGAGGTGCTGACGCCGCTAATCGAAGCCGCGCTTGCCGAAGCAGGTGTGGCGCTGTCGGACATCGATGCGATTGCCGCAACGGCGGGCCCGGGGCTGATCGGCGGCGTCATGGTCGGGCTAGTGACCGCAAAGGCGCTCGCACACGCCGCAAAAAAGCCGCTAATCGCGGTCAACCATTTGGAAGGCCATGCGCTGTCACCACGGCTGGCCGATCGCTCGCTCGACTTTCCTTATCTGCTGCTGCTGGTTTCTGGTGGGCATTGCCAGCTGTTACGCGTTGAAGGTGTTGGGCAGTATAAACGGCTGGCGACGACAATTGACGATGCGGCAGGAGAAGCCTTCGACAAGACCGCAAAGCTGCTCGAGCTCGGCTTTCCGGGCGGTCCGGCAGTCGAAGCCGCTGCACGCAACGGCAATCCGAAGGCCGTTCCCCTGCCCCGTCCTTTGCTTGGTCGCGATGAGCCGCATTTCTCGTTTGCCGGTTTGAAAAGCGCGGTGCTGCGCGCACAGCAGTCGGGGCAGTGGCGACCCGAGGATATCGCAGCCTCGTTCCAGCAGGCCGTGGTCGATTGCCTCGTCGACCGAACCCGGCGCGCGTTGGTGGCGAGCAGCGGGTTGACCGCGCTCGTGGTTGCGGGCGGCGTCGCGGCCAATGGCAGCGTCCGCGCAAGCCTCGAAACGCTCGCGGCCAGGCATGACTTGCCGTTCGTCGCGCCGCCGCAATGGTTGTGCACCGACAATGCCGCAATGATTGCCTGGGCAGGCGCCGAGCGATTCGCCGCAGGCCTCACCGATAGTCTCGACGTTATTGCACGCCCGCGCTGGCCGCTCGATCCCTCTGCCGAAGCCGTGCGCGGCGCAGGAGCCAAGGCATGAAGATCGGCGTGATCGGTGGCGGCGCGTGGGGCACAGCCTTGGCTCAAACGATTGCGAGCGATGGCAGCGAAATCATCCTGTGGGCGCGTGAGCACGATGTTGTCGAAGCCATTGCAAACACACGCGAAAACACATCGTTTCTTCCCGGCGTTGCCTTGTCGCCATTGATCGAGCCGACGGGATCGCTCGCCGATCTGGCAGGCTGCGACATGCTGATCGCAGTCACGCCTGCCCAGCATCTTCGCGCTATTCTGGCCGATGCCCCCGTTGGCGTTCGCACGCTTATCCTGTGCGCAAAGGGGATTGAGGCAGGCACGATGATGCTCATGTCCGAAGTTGCGCGGGATGTGTGTCCCGATGCCCCCATCGCCGTTCTGAGCGGTCCGACGTTTGCACGCGAAGTGGCGATGGGCAAACCGACAGCGGTCACGCTTGCAGGCGAATCGGTCGAAGCGACACGCGCGCTTGCGCTCCGCCTCGCGCGGCCGGCTTTGCGACCCTATGTCACCGACGATGTCATCGGCGCAGAAATCGGTGGCGCGGTCAAAAACGTCCTGGCGATTGCATGCGGTGTGGTGGCCGGACTGGGGCTGGGCGAAAATGCCCGCGCGGCGCTGATCGCGCGCGGATTTGCAGAAATGACGCGATTCGGCCTGGCACGCGGCGGGCGGGCCGAAACACTTGCCGGACTGTCTGGCCTTGGCGATCTGGTGCTGACCTGCTCATCGACGCAATCGCGCAACTTCTCGCTCGGCAAGGCGCTCGGCGAAGGTCAGCCTACTGCGCTTATGCTCGAAAATCGCACAACAGTGGCCGAAGGTGCAGCGACTGCACCTGTGCTTCAAGCGGCGGCGCGCGCAATCGGCGTCGATATGCCAGTGGTCGATGCGGTGTGCGATCTGCTGACAGGACAAGCCGCAGTGCGCGACGTGGCGACGGCTCTCCTCTCACGACCTCTAAGGCGTGAGGGATAAAACACTGAGATGAATAACACCGCTCATCCCGGCAGAATTGAGAGATGAGCGGCAGCCTGTATATTTCAGAAACCCTAGGCCCGCCGCCGCAGCGTTTCGAGCATCGATGGCAGGTTTCCGACCTCCTCCAGTGCAAACGTCAGCAACGCCTTTTCGTAAATGTCGATCTCCCCATCGGCGGCGATATGCGTTTTCAGCCAGCCTGCCTCTTCGAACGAAATGGCACTGCTAACTTCGACAGGCCCGTCCCCTTCAGCGGGATCGGGACGCCCTGGGAACACGGCTTTGAACGCCTCGACGATCGTGCCGTGGCCGCGCCGCGCTTCGGGCAGCATCCGTCGGAAAAACCCGGCAACGCTCGGTGTATTGCGATCCATTTCGGCATTGAGTGCGATGGCCTCGTCGCGCGTCAGCGGGCGATAATCGCTATGCGAAAGCAGATGATTGCCCACGCCCTGCACAAACAGCTGGAGCCATGCGGGGTGATTGCTGCCACCAAGCGTCGCGTCCTTGATCCGGAACAACAAATCCGCTTCCTGCGACCCCACGACCGTTGCACCTTCGCCGCCGGCTGCGAAAATAAGCCTCCGCAACATCAGCGCCTCTGCCTCATCTACGCAGCACGGCCGCAGCGTCTTGCCGTCGCGTGTCGGGCCACGGCCACTCAGGACTGCCTGTTCGATCTGGTGCAGCGCGTAAGCCTTCAGTGTCTCGGGCGCACCTTCGGCATCCTCGATCAGACTGACGATCAGTTCGAGCTCGCTTGACGATATGGCCCCGCCAAACCGGTCGACACGCCGCATCAGCCAATCGGCGCTGCCATCGTCGAGGAATCCGCGCGGTTCTTGCTGATGCAGCATGAAATGCGTCACGGCTTCGACAAAAAACTTCGTCCAGACATCGCTTTGATCGTCGAGCCTGTCATTGAGTGTGAATAACGCATCGAGCACTGGTTGCGGGATCAGATCGTCTTCCCAGACAAGTTCGCGCAACGCGAGCACATCGCCTTCGCTGACGCGCCCTGCTTGCGACAATCGTGCGAGAAGTTCGGCGAGTTCCTGATCCATGATATTGTGCAGCCCCAGTTGTTCTGGCGACATGCTATATCAGCAATGGCTTAATAGTCGGTTGACCCTGTTCGCAAAAATCGACGCATCAGAAATCGATCGCAAGGCCTTTATATTCCCAGTCGCCATAGCGGACGGGATCGAGCCGCTCGGGATCGGGCTCTGGCGCACGGGCGCTTTCGGCCGCTTTGGGCAGCGGCGGGCTCGCACTTAAATGTGCCGGTGGCTTCACATGATCGGGGCGTTTTCCCATACGATCATGTTAGCAGAACTTGACGCCGCCTGTGCATAATTATTTTCGAAACTGCTTTTTCCGGCTTGCGTTTCGCGAACATGGCGGGACGCCGCGCGTCGCTGCACCGCAGCATTGTGACAGAGCCATGAAGCGAGTCAGTCTTGCGACGAATTGAGTCATGAAATGTCGCGAAAGCCTCTTGCGTCCTGCACAGTTTAAGCCACTATGGATTGTGGCAAGGCCTGGGGGCAGCCCTATAGCTAGTGGTTAGCATCACGCGACGAGTATTCGCGGGACGCGGTTCTGCGGCTGTGGATAACGGGGGTTAAGCGTAATCAGCGCGCGCTTCCGGCCAGGCATAATGGTAACAGCATTGCTCGCGCCCGATTCGAACGTAGCAAGAACGGGTCGCGTGTGATATTTGAGTAACGGGGTGTATGATGGATTTTCGTGATTCAGGTTCGAACATGGTCACAGACGCAGATGTAATGGTCGCCCCGGTGGCTGATCCCCCCGTGGCAGATCCGGTGCCCGAATCGCAGCGACGCGATGCGGCCTATCCGCTCGTCACCGATCCGTCGCGCGATGCGTTGCTGACCGAATTCGGGAAGGACACGCTCAAGGATCGCTACCTGCTTCCCGGCGAAAATTATCAGGATCTCTTCGTTCGCGTCGCATCGGCCTATGCCGACGACTTCGATCATGCGCAGCGGATTTACGATTATATCTCGAAGCTGTGGTTCATGCCGGCAACGCCGATCCTGTCGAACGGCGGCACCGGGCGCGGGCTGCCGATCAGCTGCTATTTGAACTCGGTCGATGACAGCCTCGAAGGCATCGTCAACACGTGGAATGAGAATGTCTGGCTCGCGGCGCGCGGCGGCGGCATCGGCACCTATTGGGGCAGCGTGCGCGGCATTGGCGAACCTGTCGGCCTTAACGGCAAGACCAGCGGGATCATCCCGTTCGTTCGCGTGATGGACAGCCTGACGCTCGCGATCAGTCAGGGGAGCCTGCGGCGCGGATCGGCGGCGGTCTATCTCGATGTCGATCATCCCGAAATCGAAGAGTTCCTCGAAATCCGCAAACCGTCGGGCGATTTCAACCGCAAGGCATTGAACCTGCACCACGGCGTTCTCATCACCGATGCGTTCATGGAAGCGGTGCGCGCCGGCGACGAATGGAACCTCAAATCGCCCAAGGATGGCAGCATTCGCGCGACTGTCGATGCGCGCTCGCTGTTCCAGAAGCTCGTCGAAACGCGGCTCGCGACAGGCGAGCCCTACATCATCTATTCGGACCATGTGCAAAAGGCGATGCCGCGGCATCACCGCGAGCTGGGCCTGAAAGTCTCAACGTCGAACCTGTGCAGCGAAATTACATTGCCCACAGGGCGCGACCATCTGGGGAATGACCGCACGGCTGTGTGCTGCCTCTCGTCGCTCAATCTTGAGACCTGGGATGAATGGTCGGGAGACAAGACGTTCATCGAAGACATCATGCGCTTCCTCGACAATGTGCTGACCGATTATATCGATCGCGCGGCACCCGAAATGGCGCGCGCCAAATATTCGGCGAGCCGCGAACGCTCGGTCGGGCTTGGCGTGATGGGATTCCACAGCTTCCTGCAAGCGCGCAACCTGCCGTTCGAAGGCGCGATGGCGAAATCGTGGAACCTGAAAATCTTCAAGCATATCAGCCGTGAAGCCAACGAAGCCTCGATGATGCTCGCCACCGAACGCGGTGCCTGCCCCGATGCCGAGGAACGCGGCGTCATGGAGCGGTTCAGCTGCAAAATGGCGATCGCGCCGACC
>JANOQL010000427.1:0-2171 GCA_031414835.1 Sphingomonadales bacterium
CGTGAATTGCAGACGCTGTTCATGCCAGTTGGCCGGGCGCAGGCCTATGTCGAAGAACAGATCGTCGGCAAGCTTGACGCTGCGCTCAAGGCCGCGATGGTCAAAAACCGCGTGGCGATGGTCGTGCGGCCCGAAGCGACAATTTCGTATCAGCCAGCGACTGACATAACGGCAGCGATCACCACCGAGCTGAATACCGCAGTGCCGTCTGTCAGCATCACGCCGCCAGCCAATTGGCAGCCCGCAAGCCAGGCAGGTCAGCAGCCCGGTGCCGCGCCAGCGCCTGCGCCACGCCCCCAGGGTCGCTGATCATTGGCTGATGAAGGGGCAGAGACGGGACAGCGCGACATCCGCGCTGTCCTTTAGGCCTTGCCGCATCGCTATCCAATGCTGCTTGTCGATCGGGTTGCCGAGCTGGTCCCCCATGAACGCATCGCGGCGATCAAGGCCGTGACGATCAACGAGCCGTTTTTTGCAGGGCATTTCCCCGGACGGCCGATCATGCCCGGTGTGCTGATCATCGAGGCACTGGCGCAGGCGGCAGGCATATTGGCGATTGAGAGCATGAACCTGCTCGGCAGCGGCAAGCTGGTGTATTTCATGGCGATCGACGGCGCGAAGTTCCGGAGCCCTGTTGAACCGGGGTGCCTGATGCGGCTCGAAGCCGAATTCGTGCAGAAGCGTGCAACGGTCTGCAAATTTGCAGGCCGTGCACTGGTCGAAGGCAAATTGGTTGCCGAAGCCAATTTCACTGCGATGATTGCCGATCCGCCCGCCTGACCGGGTTGCGTTTTTTTTCATCCGCCACTATCGGCGCTGCTTCCCAATCCCCGGCTGGTCGGAAACCAGCCATACAAGGAATTGCCATGAAGACCGGAATTCACCCCGAATATCACATGATCAAGGTCCAGATGACCGATGGCAGCGTGTTCGAAACGCGTTCGACATGGGGTAAGGAGGGCGACACGATGACGCTCGATATTGATCCACTGGCGCACCCGGCCTGGACCGGCGGACGCGGATCGATGCTCGATGCCGGTGGTCAGGTTGCGCGCTTCAACAAACGGTTCGGCGGGCTCACGCTCAAGCGTTAATCGTCAGCCGCGGCGTTTCTCGCCCAGCTTGCGTTCCCAGTTCAGTGCATCGGTGACGATGCCATCGAGATTGTCACGCTCGGGTTTCCAGTCGAGCGTGGCAAGGATGCTTGCATTATTTGCCACCAGCAGGTCGGGATCGCCCGCGCGGCGATCCGCCATTACGCGCGTGATCTGTGCGTTCGATGCGCGTTCGACGGCATCGAGCACCACGAGCACCGAATAGCCGTGGCCATAGCCGCTGTTCATCACATGACTGCGTTCAGGCTCAGCCAAGAGCGCTTCGAGCGCTGCGACATGCGCCGCGGCAAGATCGCTGACGTGGATATAGTCGCGGACGCCAGTGCCATCGGGTGTGTCGAAATCGGTGCCGAACACATCGACCTTGTCGCGTTTGCCGAGAACCGCCTCTACCGCGACCTTGATCAGATGGGTGGCGCCCGTCGTCGATTGCCCTGAACGGCCTTCAGGGTCAGCCCCTGCCACGTTGAAGTAGCGGAGCGCGCAATAGTTGATCGCGTGTGCTGCCGCGGTATCGCGTAGCATGTGTTCGGTCATCAATTTCGACATGCCGTAAGGATTGATCGGGAGCGTTCTATCGCCTTCCTGCGCCGGTACACGCTCGGGTATGCCGTAGGTCGCGGCGGTCGAGGAAAAGATGAAATGCGGCACGTTGCAAGCCACTGCGCTTTCGATCAAAGCGCGGCTGGCAGCCGTGTTGTTGCGGTAGTATTTTAATGGATCGGACACCGATTCGGGTACCACCACCGATCCTGCAAAGTGCATGATGGCCTTGATCCGATAATCGCGGAGCACAGGCCGCACGATCGCATCATCCTCAACAGGGCCAAAGATGAAGGTCGCGCGCGGGTCAACCGCCCAGTCGAAGCCCGTTACGAGGTTGTCGAGCACGACCACCTGATAGCCCGCATCGAGCAGTGCGAGTGTGGCGTGGCTGCCAATATAACCGGCACCGCCGGTCACGAGAATGGTCGGCTTGTCGGTCATCGGGAATCCGCGAGCAATGAAGACTGGCGCACCCGACACGATTCGAACGTGTGGCCTCTGCCTTCGGAG
>JANOQL010000428.1:0-8151 GCA_031414835.1 Sphingomonadales bacterium
GCGTTCGAACTTGACCTGTTCGGGCGGCTCGCGTCGCTGAGCGAAGCCGAACAGCAGCGGTTCTTCGCGACCGAGGCAGGCGCGCGCGCGACGCGGATCGCGCTCACGGGAGAGATTGCCGACGCTTGGTCGACCTATGCCGCCGACGCCACATTGCTGCGGATTGCCGAGGATACGGCAAAGGCGGCCGAACGCAGCGTATTTCTGACCCGCGCACGGCTGACAGGCGGCATCGCGCCGCGCACCGATCTGCGACAGGCCGAACAGATATTGGAAACCGCCAAGGCTGATGTGGCGCTTCAGATCACAGCTTTGGCGCAGGACGCCAATGCGATGCGGCTGTTGTTGGGCACCGATGTGCCGGCCGAGTTGTTGCCGCGCAATGTTTCCGAAACCGAAACCGCCCTTGTGGCTCCTGCCTCGGGGCTCGACTCGCAAATCCTCCTGCGTCGCCCTGATGTGGTGCAAGCCGAATTCGGGCTGCGTGCTGCCAATGCCGATATAGGCGCAGCGCGGGCTGCACTCTTCCCACGCATATCGCTTACAGGCGTGCTCGGCTTTGCCAGCGACGCGCTTGGTAGCCTGTTCAGCTCGGGCGGCTTTGCATGGCAAGCGGGGGCCGATGTCGGCTACTCAATCTTCAGCGGCGGGTCGGGCCGCGCCAGCCTTGCGCGCTCGAAGGCGCAGCGCGATGCCGCACTTGCGCAATATGAACTGGCGATCCAGACCGCGTTCCGCGAAGTTTCCGATGCACTGGCGCGGGCAGGGACAATCGAGGATCAGCTCGCTTCGAACCGCCGCCAGGTCGAGGCGACGCGCGATACGCAGATGCTGGTCGATGCGCGGTATCGGGCAGGGGTGGATTCGTTTCTTGCCAATCTCGATGCGCAGCGTGCGGGCTATGCCGCCGAACGGACGCTGGTGAACACGCAACTGGTCCGCGCGCGCAACCGGATCGCGTTGTATCGCAGCCTGGCAGTCGAAGCCGACTAAACCCCCAGCACCTGCGCCATCGTGTATCGACCCGCAGGCTGCCGGATCAGCCACTGCGCTGCCCTCAAAGCCCCGCTTGCAAAGATGCTGCGATCTTCGGCGCGGTGGATCAGCTCGATCCGTTCCTGTGGCCCTGCCAGTATGACACTGTGATCGCCCGCGACACTCCCGCCGCGTAGGCTAGCGAAGCCAATCGCACCCTCGGCTCGCGCTCCGGTGTGCCCATCGCGCCCTCGCTCGCTATGAGTATCGAGTGAAACGCCGCGCCCCGCCGCTGCGGCCTGCCCAAGCAGCAATGCCGTGCCCGATGGCGCATCGACTTTGTGGCGGTGGTGCATCTCGACAATCTCGATATCCCAATCGGGGCCGAGCCGTGATGCTGCGTCCTGCACTAGCTTGGCAAGCAGCGTGACCCCGAGAGAGGTGTTCCCCGTCTGAAGCACCGCGACGTGCCGCGAAGCATCGTCAATCGCGCGATGGTGATCATCATCGAGGCCAGTCGTGCCGATGACGATTGGAATGCCTGCCGCGACCGCAGCGCCGAGATTGGCAACCAGCGCCTTTGGCGAAGAGAAGTCGATCAGCACGTCGGACGCTTTGGCCAGCGCAATCGGATCGCCGCCCTGATCGGTGGCGCCTGCGACCGCATCGCCCGCCAGCGCGGCAATCGCCTGCCCCATCCGGCCATCGCTGCCGATAATTCCGATCTTCATCGTTCTGATCCTTCGCGCCTTTGCGCCTTCGCGCGAACCCGTCCACGTTTCAGCCGGACGAGATATTGTCAATTGCGCGCGAAGGCGCAAAAGCGCGAAGGATGAATTCTGAAATTCGCAACATCGTGATCCTGACAGGCGCAGGCGTCTCCGCCGAAAGCGGGATTGATACCTTCCGCAGCGCAGGCGGGCTGTGGGAACAGCACCGTGTCGAGGATGTCGCGACGCCCGAAGGCTTCGCGCGCGATCCCGATCTCGTGCTGCGCTTCTACGATATGCGCCGCGCCGCGATTCAGCAGGCGCAGCCCAATCCTGCGCATCACGCGCTGGCAAAGCTCGACGCGGCGTGGCCGGGCGAATTGCTGATCGTCACGCAGAATGTCGACGATTTGCACGAACGAGCGGGAGCATCGCGGCTGATCCACATGCACGGAGAGCATCTCAACGCATTATGCGCGGCGTGCGGCACACGGACGCCGTGGCGCGACGCGCTAATCGACCGCCCGCCGTGCCCGGCGTGCGGTGCAAATGCGCTCCGCCCCGATGTCGTCTGGTTCGGCGAAATGCCTTACCAGATGGAAGAGATCGAAGCCGCGTTGGTGAACTGCGACCTGTTCGTTTCTATCGGCACTTCGGGCGCGGTCTACCCCGCCGCAGGCTATGTCCGCACCGCGCGGCATTACGGCGCGCGCACGCTCGAACTTAATCTCGAGCCGAGCCAAGGCAGCGTGTTCTTCCACGAAACCCGGCTCGGCGCTGCGGGCGAAGTGGTGCCTGCGTGGGTGGAGGAGGTGCTGGACAGCATTACCAGATTATAGTAATTCGCGAACAAGGAGTGAGACCATGGCCAAAACCACCTCAGTCAATCTTAATGACCGCTGGACCGACTTTATCGCGGAGCGCGTCGATCAAGGCAGGTTCGAGTCTGCTAGCGAAGCCGTCCGCGCAGGACTGCGGTTGCTCGAGCTGGAAGAGCAAAAGCTGGATCGGCTTTTGGCCGAAATCGCCAAGGGCATTGAAAGCGGCCCCTCACGCCCATTCGTGAGAGGTGAAGCCGCTTCGCTCGCCAGATCGCGCGCCAAACGTGCGGCTTGAAGTCAGCCGCCGCCCGGGTGCGTTGGAGGATTTGATCGACATCTGGCAGTATAGCGTCGCCAATTGGGGCGAAGAGCAAGCTGACCGTTATCTCGACGGCCTCGAAGATGCGATTGACGGTCTTGCGGAAAAGGTCGGTCGCCGCCTCGCCAACCAGGTTGCAGAGACAGCTTATTGGCGCTTACGAAGCCAGCGGCACCTGATCGTTTTCGAGCCGACTGAAAAGGTCATTGATGTCGTCCGGGTATTGCATGTGTCCATGGACATTGAGCAGCACCTGCCGTGATCGAGGGTAGCTGCCATTGCGGCGCAGTCCGCATCGCTGTGCCAGAGTCACCGGCAGAACTCAGCAGTTGCAATTGCTCGATTTGCCGCCGGATTGGCGGGCTGTGGGGCTATTACCGACCCGATGAGGTCGCGGTCAGCGATCCCGATGGCCATCTCGTCGGCTATGTTCAGGGCGATGCGATGCTGACCAATTGGCACTGCGCACGGTGCGGCTGCACCACCCACTGGACCCCGCGCGACCCGTCGCTGGAAAAGGCAGGCGTCAACATGCGAATGTTCGATCCGGTGGTCTGGGAGGTATTGCCGCGCGAACTTGTCGATGGGGCGAATTGGTAAGGGCTGGTTTCGGTGTTCCGCATCAAGTCTTCGCGGAAACCGGTGCGATGACTCGGAATCAAACGGACGTGTTCTGCGCATGGTGCCAATCGGGATTGGCGTTGTCATCCCGGAAGAGGAAGTGAAACAGTTTTGTCCCGCTCTTGAAACTGTTGTCCACATGTGTTGTTATATGAGGCACTAGGGGTGATTGTCGGCTGAACTTTCGAAGAGGAGGTTGCGATGAAGCACTGGTTGCCGTTTTTGTTGCTTTCGATACCGGGCATTGCCAACGCACAGGCGATTGCAAACCCGCAACCGACCATGAATGAGCCAAATTACAGCACTGACGCACTTAGCGCGCGTTCGGATGGGCATTGGCCTTCACGCGATACGCCGACGATGACGCGTCAAAAGCTGGCGAGAGCGTTGGCACTGCGTGACGAAGCCTCCCGATTGCTTGCCGAAGACGGCGGAACATTCACTCCCAGAAATCGCGCCTATATCGAGCGGAAGAGGAACCGGATATTGTCGCGATAGTCGATCGGCTTTATTCTACCCAATCCAACCCAATATCCCGATACACCCCGCGGTCTTCATCCCACTTCGGGTTGACCTTGACGTGCAGGTAGAGATGCACCTTCACTCCCAGCAGCGTTGCGATTTCGGCGCGGGCTTTGCTGCCGATTTCCTTGAGCCGCGCGCCGCCTTTGCCCAGCACAATCGCGCGCTGGCTTTCGCGGGCGACGAAGATTTGCTGGTGGATTTCGACTGAGCCGCCCTCGCGTTCCTCGTATTTCTCGGTTTCAACCGCGCAGGCTTGGGGCAGTTCCTGGTAGAGCTGGAGGAAAATCTGTTCGCGGGTGATTTCGGCGGCCATCACGCGGTCGGTCGCGTCGCTGACCTGATCGGCGGGGAAGTGCCACGGGCCTTCGGGCAACCGGCTCGCCAGCGCGTTCTTGAGCGCATCGAGCCCGTCACCGGTCGTGGCGCTCACCATCATCGTTTCGACGACATCGAGCCGTTCGTTGAGCCGCGCGGCGTGTTGCAGCAGCTTTTCTTTTGCCGCGACATCGACCTTGTTGAGGATGAGGATCTTGGGCTCAGGCCGCGCTTTGAGTCCCTCCACAATCGCATCGAGTTTGGCACCGACGCCGCCCTTGGCATCGACGATCAGCGCGATCAGATCTGCGTCCTGCGTTCCGCCCCACGCTGCCTGCACCATTGCGCGATCAAAGCGGCGTTTGCCCTCGAATATCCCCGGCGTGTCGACCAGCATCATCTGCGTGTCGCCGTGGATCGCGATACCCATCAGCCGCGTCCGCGTCGTCTGCGCCTTGGGGCTGACGATCGCGACCTTCTGGCCCACGAGCGCATTGACGAGCGTCGATTTCCCCGCATTTGGCGCGCCGACAATCGCCACGAGGCCGCATTTCTGTGTCACTTCAATTGCTCCAATAATACCGCTGCTGCCGCGCGTTCGGCATCCTGTTTCGATTTGCCTTCAGCTTCGGCCTCACCAGCGCTGCCAACCGACACGCGAACGCGGAAGCGCGGCGAATGATCGGGGCCGCTGCGGTCGATCACGGTGTAAACCGGCGTCTTGCGCTTATGTGCCTCAGCCCATTCGTGGAGCAAGGATTTGGGATGGCGCGGGGCAGGGGCCTTGCCGTCGAGAAATGGTGCCCACCAGCGGCGCACGAGTGCGCGTGCCGCGTCGATCCCATGCTCGATAAAAACCGCGCCGATCAACGCCTCGGTCACGTCGCCGAGAATATACTCGCTGTCATATCCGCCATCGTCGCGCGCCTGCTTGCCGAGCTTCATATGATCGCGGACGACCGCCGCTCGCGCGACTTCGGCGCAGGTGACACCTGAGACCAGCACGGTAAGCCGGTGCGAGAGAAAGCCTTCCTTTTCGCCCGGAAACGTCTCAGTCAACCATTCGGCGATCAGCAGGCCGAGCACGCGGTCACCCAGAAATTCGAGCCGCTGGTAATTGTCCGGCCCGTGGCTGCCATGCGTCAGCGCGCGTTCGTAAAGCGCCATGTCGCGCGGCACGATGCCGAGCGTCGCCTCAAGCCAGTCCGCCAGCGCGGTCAAAACCCGGCTCCGATGCGTTCGCCACGAACCGCCTTGAGCCAGCCCTTTGGGTCGCCCCACACAGCAGTGCCATCGACCGAAAATATGCCAAACCATGCGCGCCCGACAAGATTGTCCATCGGCACCATCCCGACCCCGCCATCTTTCGCAGCGGCAAAGCGGCTATCGGCGCTGTGATCGCGATTATCGCCCATCAGGAAAAGGTGATCTTTCGGCACCACATAGGTCTGCGTATCGTCCTGCCCGACGATCAATGTATCGAGGACGGCGTAGTGTTTGCCTTCGGGCAATATCTCTTCGAATTGGGGATAACGGCATTGCGTTCCGCCAACCGAATTCCGCTCACGAAAGGTGCCGGCGTCGGTCTTGGCGCAAAAACTGTTGGGCGTCAGCGGTTCGATGAAATCGGCGATGCGTGTCTTGGCTATCGGTTTGCCATTGAGGATGATCTGCCCCCTGACAATCCGGATGCTATCGCCCGGAAGCCCGATCACGCGCTTGATATAGTCGGTTTGCGGATCGGCAGGTGCGCGGAACACCACGACATCGCCGCGTGCAGGAGCGTGGGCAAAGACGCGCCCTTCCCAAAGCTGCGGACTGAACGGCATCGAGAAATTGGAAAACCCGAAGGGCCATTTTGCCACAACCAGATAATCGCCGATCATCAGCCGCGGCAACATCGATTCCGAAGGGATGTTGAACGGCGAAAACACGAAACTGCGCAGGATCAGGACGAAGATCAGCAGCTTGACCAGAAACCATGTCGTGTCGCGCGCTTCTGTTCGGGGGGCGGGGGTGCCAGGCGGGCGGGACATGGCGGGTGCATGGTCGCTGGCCTGTGGCGCGTCAAGCGGGGTGGCGCACGTGGCGGAGCATGTTAGGGTGCGTGGCCATTCAGGAATAACTATGACCAGCCCTATTGCCACGCGTCTTGCAGACCTTCCCGCTGCCCGCCTGTCCGATCTGTTTGCCTCCGATCCAGGCCGCGTCGATGCGCTGAGCCTCGGGGTTTCCGGGCTGTGGTTCGACTGGTCGAAAACACATCTGACCACAGACATGATCGCGCGGTTTATCGCGATCGCTGGTGAGGCCAACCTCGCCGGATTGCGTGATGACCTGTTTGCAGGGCAGATTGCCAACCCGACCGAGGGACGCGCCGCCGAACACTGCGCCGAACGGGGAGAAGGCGCGGCAGAATCGGTTCAGCGGGCTAAGGCGCTCCACGGGCGGATGCGCGCGCTGATCGATGCGATCGAAGCGGGGGCTTTGGGTGAAATCCGGCATATCCTCCACATCGGCATCGGCGGGTCGGCGCTCGGGCCCGATCTGCTGGTCGATGCGCTGGGGCGCGATTCGGATCGCTACGATGTCGCCATCGTGTCAAACGTCGATGGCAATGCGCTGAAGGAAGCGTTTGCGCGGTTCGATCCGGCGCACACGTTGCTGGCGGTCGCGTCCAAAACCTTCACAACGAGCGAAACTATGCGCAACGCCGAAAGCGCTCTCGACTGGATGAGCGCCGGGTCGAGCGATGCGCACGGCCGCGTCATCGCGCTCACCGCCGCGCCCGACAAGGCGTTCGAATGGGGCGTCGATGAAACCCGCATCCTGCCGTTTTCCGAAAGTGTTGGCGGACGATATTCGCTCTGGTCATCGATCGGATTTCCGGCGGCATTGGCGCTGGGCTGGACTGCGTTCGAGGAATTGCTTGAGGGTGCGGCCGAAATGGACCGCCACTTCCGGCTGGCCCCGCTCGAAGCCAATGCACCGTTTCTCGCGGCGGCGGTGGACTTGTATTACGCGCAAGCGCGTGACTGCCAAACGCGCGCTGTGTTCGCTTATGATGAGCGACTGCGATTGCTGCCCTCCTATCTCCAGCAGCTTGAAATGGAATCGAATGGCAAACGCGTGACACGCGACGGCGCGCTGCTCGATGGCCCGAGCGCGCCTGTCACATGGGGCGGGGTCGGCACCGATGCGCAGCACGCGGTATTCCAGCTGCTGCACCAGGGCACGCATCTGATCCCGGTCGAATTCGTCGCGGCAATAGAGCCCGGTCACGATCTCGATGACGATCACCACCACCAGTTGCTCGGCAATTGCTTTGCTCAAGGTGCGGCATTGATGGCCGGGCGCGACCATAGTGATCCCGCGCGCGCTTATCCCGGAGACCGGCCTTCGACGACGATCTTGCTCGATCAGATCGACCCGCGCAGTCTGGGCGCACTGATCGCATTTTATGAACACCGTACCTTTGTCAGTGCGGCGATGCTCGGGATCAACCCGTTCGATCAGTTCGGGGTCGAACTTGGCAAGGAAATGGCCAAGGCAGTCGACATGGGCGGCGACAGCCTCGATGCTTCGACATCGGCGCTGATGGCGCGGGCATTTGGTTAGGGGGCAACGATGCGAAAGATCATTCTGGCAGGCGGCGCAGCACTGGCGCTGATCGGCGCGGCGCCTGCCCCCGTTTATGATGTCATCATTTCCGGCGGCACGATCTACGATGGATCGGGCGGCAAGCCCTATGTCGGGTCGGTCGCAATTGCCGGTGGCAAGATCGTCGTGGTTGCGCCGCGTATCCGGGGCGAGGCCAAGCGGACCGTCGATGCCAAAGGCCTCGCGGTCGCGCCCGGCTTCATCA